>NZ_JABDWC010000022.1:0-124183 GCF_019685155.1 Rhizobium sp. NZLR1b | reverse complement strand
CGCCAGCCTCCTGCTCACGCAGCACACCGATGATCTGCTCTTCTGTAAATCTCTGCTTCTTCATTCGTCCGTCCTTCGTAAGGCCGGACTCTAATCAATTCTGGAAGAAATTCGCAGTGGCAGGTCAAAGCCCCTATTGGCAAATCGAATTCCATATCGACGGTCATACCGTTCGAGGCTCTTCAAAGACCAAAAGCAAGAAAGAGGCAGAGGCCCTAGAGCGCCAATGGCGCAAGCAGGCTGTTCTCGACGCCGAGGCCAAGAAGACGGCCGCCAACTCTCCACTCACGCTCAGCATAGCGGCCGCCAGGTATTTTCAGGAGGTGGCCGAAAGCCAACCCTCGGCGCCGGACACGTTTCGCATGCTGGAACGGTTGATCAAGTTCCTCGGCGGCAGCACGCTGATGTCCGCCATCAGCGATGCTCAGGTGTCCGGCTACATCGCCGGCCGGCGGAAAGAGACGCGTTGGGGGAAGAAAAAGTTCAAGGACAAGCGCCCGATGACGCTTGTGTCGCCAGCTACGATCAACCGCGAAGTCGCTGTCCTCAAACGCCTGTTCATGCGCGCGCGCAGAACGTGGAAGATCCTGCTTGCCAATGAGCCGGATTGGAAATCGCATCGCCTGAGCGAGGCGAATGAACGGGTGCGCGAGCTGCACCAGGAAGAGGATGCAGCATTGTTCGACGCCGTGCGGCCGGACTATCAGCCATGGCTGGAGTTTGCGCTGTTGACGGGCATGCGCCTCGACGAGACGCTGATCGTCTGGCCGGAGGTGAACTGGTTTACGCGCAAGATCGTCACGGTGGGCAAGGGCGGCAAACCCGTGATCATCGAGATGTCCGACACTGTCGCTGAGCTGCTGGAATCGCTGAGAGGCCACCACCATCGCTACGTCTTCACCTACGTGGCGAAACGCACCAGCAAGAAGGATGATCGGGTGAGGGGGCAGCGATACCCACTTACCTATGAGGGCTGCAAGACGGAATGGCAGCGCCTCCGCAAGCGCTCCGGCGTCAGCGATCTGCGCTTCCACGACCTGCGCCACGACTTTGCAACCAAGCTCCTGCGCGAGACCGGTAACCTGAAGCTCGTCTCCAAAGCCCTCAACCACTCCGATGTATCAGTGACGGCACGCTATGCGCACGTCATCGATAGCGAGATCCGCGACGCAATGCAGGCCGTCGCAAATTCCCGGAAAAAGTCCCGTACCAAGAAGTCAGATGCGGCCTAAGTTGTCATGAACATTGGGGGAATTCACATTCAGCCCCCAAGCCTTCTAAGCGGGTTGTCGCAGGTTCGATTCCTGCAGGGGTCGCCAACGTTTTCAATGATGTGAAGTCGCCCGCGACCAGCCTGAAGGGCCTGTTCACGGTCGGTCACATTTCGACCGCCGTCTGGCCACCCTCGCGTACTGCGGCCGGACGGGCGCCGCTAGACCGGTGCGGAATTGTTGTTCGAACTGATATCGCAACACGATGAGCGAGGTGCCACCTTGATCACCGGCAACCGTCCGTTCGACGAATGGACGGAGAGCTTGGGATCCGAGAGCCTGACCAGCGCTCTGCTGGACCACATCGCCCGCGACGTCAGCATCCTCGAGATGAACGGCGACAGCTGTCGCCTCACACAAAGCCAGGCCCGAAAGGCCGGCTGACACCCGTCGAAAAATCGCAGCGCGCGGATGAGACCGTCGCTCGGGCTACGCCCTCCCGACGGTCTCATCCGCGCGCCATTGTTAGCACGATCGTTGCGGCGACCGGATGGCCGCCGCAATGGGTATAGTTACAGGATTAGATCGCCTGCCCCCAGGTGGACGAGGCCCTGCAGCTGAATCTCGAAGTCATGAACGCCGTCGCCGTTCAGGTCGGCCTGGATAACGGTATGATCGTTCGCGGATCCGGCCTGGTCGTCATAGTGCCAAGCGAGCGCGCCGGCCTTGTGGTCGAACAAGGCATTCTCCTGTGCCTGGAAATGGAAGGTGCCATCGCCTTGCGCAGAGCCATTCGCATCGATCGCCGAGATGTCGATCTTATCGACGCCGTGCTGGAAGTCGGTGATGACGTCGCGGTTCAAGCCGGACCCGGTTTCCGTCGGTGCCTTCAAGATAAACGTATCCGCGCCGGTGCCACCGGTCATAATGTCCTTCCCGGCACCGCCAATGATGAAATCATTGCCGGCGCCGCCGTCCAGCTTGTCCGCGCCGGCCCCACCATTGAGAACGTTGCCGCCGCCATTGCCGCCGGTCAGCGCGTCGTCGTAGCTTGAGCCAGTCACGTTTTCGATGCTGACGAGCTTGTCACCGGTTGCCTGCCCGCCCGATGCGGCCCAGGTCGTCAAGTTGACGTGGACCGCGTCGGAGCCCGCATAGCTGGCCGTGTCGTTGCCACTACCGCCGTCGAGCACGTCCGCGCCGGCGCCGCCCTTCACCACGTCATTACCGGCGAGAGCCTTGAAGGTTTCGTTGCCGCCGTTGGACTGACCGTTGTGTGGCATGATGTCGTTGCCGTTGGTGCCGAGGTATTCCTTCGTCGACGTGGTCGGAGTTGTCGGTTGCGTCGGCGTGGGTGTTGGCGTCGGCGTGGGGGTTGGCGTCGGCGTCGGCGTGGGGGTTGGCGTCGGCGTGGGGGTTGGCGTTCCCGGTGCCGCGCTGGAGCCCGATTCGTAGGCCCCTATATCGACAGTTCCAACGACACGAGCGTGGCCGTCCAGATCGACCGAGCCGACGCCGTACTTGATGGTTCCGCCGTCGATCGCCGACGAGCCGGAGCCGAGGTGGAAGTTGTCGCTCGCTGCTCCCGCGAATTTCGGGTCGACGCCGAGCTTGTTGCCGTTCGCCGTGCTCGGCATCGCGTTGCCGCCGTCGGTCTTGACCGATGCCTGGCCGGCCGTGCCGTTGTAGGTGATGTTGTTGGCCCAGACGACGTTGTTGTTGGCGCCGCTGGTAGACGTGTTATCGATCGCAGTGTTGTTCTTGTTCACCGATGGGTCGGCAACGGCGATGTTGTTGACCCAGGTGTTGTTGTTCGACGCCGAGTTGCTGAGCTCGCCGCGCCAGGTGCCGGTGTTCGCCGGGTCCTGATTGTTGTGGTACGCGGTGTTGTTCTGCACCGTGACGGAGTCGCTCCAGGTAACCTGGACGCCTTTGCCGCCGTTGTCGTAGACGAGGTTGTTGTCGACCAGGGTCTTGAATGTGTAGTTGGGATGACCGCTCGCCTGCGTGCTCTGGAAATCGTCGATGATGATGCCGTTGCCATCGGTATGCGCGCCCGACTTCGTGACGTTGTCGTGGGAGATGTTATTCCGCACGATCGTCCGGTAGCCGTCCGTCGAGGTATCGCCGGTGATGTTCCGGTTCTCGTAGATCGAGATGCCCGAGTACCAGCCCGACGACGCGTTATTGTAGGTCTCGTTCCCTTCGACGCGGATGAAGTCCGATTGGTTGAACTGAATGCCCGACTCCCCGCTGTCATGGACAGTATTGTTGAGGATTTGGATGTGGTGGACGTTGTTCGCTTCGATGCCGTCGCCGGTGCCGCCCTTGATGTCGAAGCCGTTGATGACCACGTAATTGCCGTTGACACTGATCCCGGTGTAGGAGCCCGCTGGTGGCCGGATTAGTGCTGCGCCGGGCACTTCCGAGCGAAGCGTGATGTTGCCTGCCGCCGAGCCGTCCTTGTCGATGTTAATGCTCTCGTTGTAGGTCCCGGGCTTCACCACGACCTCGTCGCCAGGCTTAAGGTTCGACGCCATCGCGTCGCTGATCGTACGGAAAGGAGAGGAGGTACTGCCGTTACCGCTGTTGCTGCCAGTCGTCGCTACGTAGTATGTTGTCATGGTCTTGTTCCTCAACCCCTGCCCGTTAATATTTTGGGTTAATCCAGCGTTACGGCGGCAGGTTATAGTGTGACAATTTTGAGGGTGCAACAGCAATGCGACAGTAAGTGCTTGAGAAGAATAGCCTTATTGCTGCCACATTATCTTAATCACTCCGATGTTACGTTTTGAAATATTTGCAGAATTTCGAGTCGCCCAAATTGGGGCAATATAAATGTCTCGCTTTCCGAGAATTATTCTTTCTGCAACTACAGCGACATGCGTCCATTGAAAACTTTAAGAAAACCTGATGGCGTGACTGGATTCCTCTCGCCAAAAGCGGAATCGACATTTTTTCTGAATTTAGCAATTTTTTGCAGTGTCACCCTGCTAATTGGTACTGATCGAGATGGTAATTGTGGGCGTGACCGTCGAATCGGCTGCACCTCGAACTTCACAATCAGCCCCCCATCAAACGGATCGGCGATAAGACAATGCCGTCGTTTTCTGAGCCCGATACAGCGATCCCCAGGTACTCGGACGCCGCTGCAGGCATGCCGCAAAGAACCGCCTACTACTCACTCGAGCGGGGCTAAACCACGGCCCAGTCATCCGCAGAGCGGCCGATCTCTTTGGAGCGCCCGTCAACATTGCAGCACGAATCGCAGCGCTTGCATCACCCGGTCAATTGCTCGCCACTCAACCCATTGCCGAAGCGGCTGGCACGAGAGGGATCCGGGTGCGAGACCTCGGAACGGTGGCGCTTAGACCGGTGGCGGGGAAGTCCCTCTCTATATAATCGAGCTTGCTCCGTCGGCCGACCCGGCTTGGATCAATCCGGTGTGCAAGATCCATGCAGCATATTCATTTTATATAAGGGCCGCCCCGCAGGGTCCCTGGTTTGCTCGCCGCGTTGTAAAGAAGCATATCGACGGTCGCAGCAAACCTATGAGTTGCCCCTCGCGGCAGCGGCTCGATCTGGAAACGCATCGGATTTGTGGGCAGGCGTAGTCGATAAGACCCCCGCAATACGGTGGGGTTTATACCTTTGAATTTCTATCGCGGATCTGCGCTGCTCGGATCTTCTCAGCGATCCAAGAAATGCTCGAAGTAAACATGGGGAATGGGGTAAGCGTAGACGCCTCTATCGACGAAGCCGTGCCTGTAGAGGCAGTTTCTGAGCGCTGCGTTGTAAGGCAGGCTTTGTGGATCCGGCGAGCCGCGCCGCCATGAGCCTGCCTCCGGCACGCACCACCGAAGCACCTTGTCGTAGCGAGCCAGCAGGACCGGGTCGGTATCGACGCGAATGCCGCTGTAGGATTGATAGTTTGAAGGAGATTCCGCGGCAGAAATAAAACTCAAGCTAAGCGCAACGCCAACGACCGCCATCAATCTCATTGGATTTCATTCTCCCCTGATCGATAATCGAAGTAATCGAGAAGAACGTTATTGGTTCCAATGCCTTCCGGCAAGGGGACTCATCGGCGGTTGGCCCCGGCTTGCCGACGCTCCAAGAACAGGTGAGCATCCATCGCCAAGCGCCGGCGGTCGGATAGCCGCCGCCGCAACGTGGCGGCAGCTATCGGTCACTGATCAATCGAGGGATCAATCCAGGAGATCGGCCGGTACTTTGCCGCCATTTTCCGAGAGCCGCTTCATCAGCGCCTTGTGCAGCCACATATTCATTTTTGCGGAATCACCGCTGTCGCCGGTATAGCCAAGTTCGGTGGCAAGTTCCTTGCGCTCGGCCAGGCTTGCATCCATCCCGACGGCTTTCATCAAATCCACGATCGAGTGGCGCCAATCGAGTTTCTGGCCGCTCTTTTTCACGGCCGCATCGAGGATAGGGACGATATCGACTGTGGCTGTGGCGGGGGCTGTGGTTGAAGCCGGCTTGCTCTGAGCGGGAGAGGCGGCAGGTGCCGGACTGGGCGCTGCCGACGGCGAGACAGGAGCCTGCGCGGGCTGCGTCTTTGGCGCGCTTGATGCAACGGGTTCGGCTGCTTTCGATTCTCCGAAGATTGCATGTTTGATCTTGTCGAAAATGCCCATTCTTGAACCTCCAGTTCCATTAGATGAGAACATGCTGAAACATGGACTTCCTGCCTGATATATCCAGACGGAAGCGAGTTATTTTTCGTCGCCTCAATCAATGGTGGAGAGTCCAGTTCTAAAGCGCGTCGCGATCTTTCGGATTCGCTGCTTGCGCTCTAGCTCTTTGTTTTTACGTATATCGTTGCCGCAAAACCGCGCACACTTTTGCGCGACATGCTTTAAAGTGCAGCCGATCTGCAAAAGGCTGCGGATGAATCAATCGCCGCCAATCGCATCGAGAGCCGAGCTTTGCTTGCCGGCTCTGAAGGTTCCTTACGCAGCCGGGAAGGAAATACTCGGCCGTCGCTCTAGTCACGGCAAGACATGTTCGCTTTCGGCACAGTCGGGGTTGGTAATTCGTATTTCAATAACCGTGAAAGATCATTGCACGCCGCCGAGCCGACTTGCCGCGCCCTGTCGTGAAACATTCGTCATTCCTTCACGTTGCCTTGCCATGGATGTCCTGCAGGTTGCAGGCGTCCAGACGATCGAAGGTACGCGCGTTCCTCGATTTTCGGTTGCCGGGCAGATCGCTCGGCGAATGGAAACGGAGGAAAACATGACCCATAACCACAATAGACTATCCCTGGCGGTGCTTGCATCCACCTGCGCCCTGCTTGCCATGCCGGCAAGCGATGCACACGCTATCGACGTCGGCGTATCGGTGAATGCAGGCAATGCCGTCAGCGCCGACGTCGGGGCATCGCTTGGCGGCGGCAGCGGCGTCAGTGCCGATGCCAATGCTTCCGTCGGCGGTTCGAGGGGCGTCAATGCCGATGCGACCGCCAATGTCGGCGGCCGTAATGGTCTCGATGCGACCGCCAATGCCAGGCTCGGCGGCGGGCGCGGCGTCAATGCCGATCTCAATGCACGCATCGGCGGTTCCGATGGGCTTGATACCGAGACCACCGCCTCGGTCAGGCGCGGCCGCGGCGTTGATGCCGATCTTGCCGTCGGCAGGGCAGGCGGCAGCAACAGGTCCGCAGCTGGGGAGACCCTCAGTGCATCGCAGGCCCGCACTCTGGAGGCCTTCCGGGCAAGACCGGTCAATGAACAGCGCAAGATGCTGGTCCGTTGCGCTGATATTTCCTCCCCGGGCGGCGTTGCTTCAGGCGGCTCTGATTCCGGTCTTGCCGGCCTCTGTAGCCTGCTGCAGGCGTCAGCCTCGCGCTGAACGTGAAAGACCCGCCAAACCGAAAGGCGAGGCGGGTCTTTGAAAAGTCTCAGCGCCTAAGCTTAATGCAGGATCTGGCTGAGGAACAGTTTGGTGCGTTCGTGCTGCGGATTGTCGAAGAACTCGGCCGGCGAATTCTGCTCGACGATCTGGCCCTGGTCCATGAAGATGACGCGGTTGGCGACCTGGCGGGCAAAGCCCATTTCATGGGTCACGCAGAGCATGGTCATGCCTTCCTCGGCAAGACCCACCATGGTGTCGAGCACTTCCTTGATCATTTCAGGATCGAGCGCCGAGGTCGGCTCGTCGAACAGCATGATCTTCGGGTTCATGCACAGCGACCTGGCGATCGCCACGCGCTGTTGCTGGCCGCCGGAAAGCTGTCCCGGATACTTGTTGGCCTGCTCGGGGATCTTGACGCGCTTCAGAAAGTGCATGGCGACCTCTTCCGCCTGCTTCTTCGGCATTTTGCGCACCCAGATCGGCGCCAAAGTGCAGTTTTCGAGGATCGTCAGGTGCGGGAAGAGGTTGAAGTGCTGGAACACCATGCCGACTTCGCGCCGCACCTCGTCGATCTTTTTCAGGTCGTTGGTGAGTTCCGTGCCGTCGACGATAATGCGGCCCTTCTGATGCTCTTCCAGGCGGTTGATGCAGCGGATCATCGTCGACTTGCCGGAACCCGACGGGCCGGCGATGACGATGCGCTCGCCGCGCATGACCTTGAGGTTGATGTCGCGCAGCACGTGGAAATCGCCGTACCACTTGTTCATATTGACGATATCGACCGCCACTTCCGTTGCGGAAACGGTGAGCTTTTTCGCTGGAGCTTCAGCCATGACTATTTTCCCTCATTCTTATCGTTTGTGGCCGGTATCGAGATGGCGTTCCATGAAGCCTGAATAGCGCGACATGCCGAAGCAGAACAGCCAGAAGACGAAGCCCGCGAAGATCAGACCCGTGATCGGCGTGACGGCGCTCGCCCAGTTGGCATCGGAGAAGTTCTGCTTGACGATACCGAGCAGATCGAACATGCCGATAATGGTGACCAGCGAAGTGTCTTTGAACGTTCCGATGAAGGTGTTCACGATGCTCGGGATCACCAGCTTGATGGCCTGCGGCATGATGATCAGCCGGGTCTTTTGCCAATAGCCGAGGCCAAGCGAATCTGCGCCTTCGAACTGTCCCTTGGGGATCGCCTGAAGGCCGCCGCGGATCACTTCCGCCATATAGGCAGACGTGAAAATTGAAACGCCGATCACCGCCCGCAGGAGTTTGTCCACGTTCCAGCCGGTTGGAAGGAAAAGCGGCAACATCACGCTTGCCATGAACAGAACGGTGATCAGCGGAACGCCTCGAATGACCTCGATGAAAGTAACGCAGAGCATGCGGATGACGGGCATCTTCGAGCGGCGTCCCAGCGCAAGCAGAATGCCGCAGGGTAAGGAAACGGCAATACCGACAAAGGACAGGACGAGCGTGACCATCAACCCGCCCCAGAGCGGAGTCTCCACCACTTCGAGGCCGTACCCCCCGTGAAGAAGCCAGAAGGCGATGATCGGCAGGGCGGCGAACAGAAGAATGGCGTTCAGGCCCTTGCGCGGTGCCGAAGGGATAAGCATCGGAACAAGAAGCAGAATGAAGAGGATCCCGACGATCGCCGGCCTCCAACGCTCACTGAGCGGATAGCGGCCGAAGATAAACTGGTCGTACTTGGCGCTGATGAAGGCCCAGCATGCGCCACTCCAGCCGTCAGGCTGGATGCCGCCCTGGACCGTCGTCGCGCAGAATGTGCGGTCCGGCCCGGACCATACGGCCTGGATGAACAGCCAGTTGACGAGATGCGGCACGGCCCATGCGATCAGCGCAAGAGCCAGGATCGTCAGGACCACGTCCTTCGGGGTAGCAAGGAGATTACGGCGTATCCAGGCGCCGGCGCCCCTTTCTCCGCGCGGAGGCGGCTCGGCGGCCAGGATTGACGTTCTGACGAAGGGTTTATCGGTGATCGACATTTTATCTCTCCACCAGTGCCATCTTGGCATTGAACCAATTCATGAACAGCGACGTGAGAATGCTCAAGCTGAGATAGACGATAGCCCAGATGCAAACGATCTCGATCGCTTGACCGCTCTGGTTGAGGATCGTGCCGCCGACGGCAACAAGATCCGAAAAGCCGATCGCGATGGCGAGTGAGGAGTTCTTGGTCAGGTTCAAATACTGGCTGGTCAGCGGCGGGATGATGATACGCAGTGCCTGCGGTACCACGACAAGTCTCGTCACGCTCGATGGATGCAGCCCCAGCGCGCCGGCTGCCTCGGATTGCCCCTTTGGAACGCCGCGAATGCCGCCGCGGACGATCTCGGCAATGAACGAGGCGGTATAAAAGGACAGAGCGAGAAACAGCGACATGAATTCGGGGCCGACGACGGAGCCGCCCGTCAGGTTGAACTTTCCAGCGACGGGAAAGTCGAAGCTTAGCGGAAAACCTGAGACAACGAAGACCAGCAATGGCAAGCCGACGATCAGCGCGATCGACACCCATACCGTGTGGAACGGCTGGCCGGTTGCCGCCTGGCGCTTATGAGCCCAGCGCGCCATGACGATGGCGACAACAATCCCGATCACCAGGGCGATCCCGACCGCAATCATGCCTGTCTCGAAGATCGGCTTCGGGAAGGCTAGTCCTCTGTTGTTGAGGAACATGCTGAATGGCAGACCCACCGACTCGCGCGGCTGTGGCAAGACGGAGAGTACGCCAAGATACCAGAAAAAGATGACGAGCAGCGGCGGAATGTTGCGGAAGATTTCGACATAGACCGTGCAGAGCTTGGCAATCAGCCAGTTGTGCGACAGCCGGCCGATCCCGATCAGGAAGCCAATGATGGTCGCCGTGAATATGCCGGTCACCGCCACCAGCAAGGTATTCAGAATGCCGACGACAAGTGCGCGCGCATAGGTCGAGTCGCTCGAAAAGCTGATCAGCGACTGGCCGATTTCGAAACCGGCGCGACCGCGAAGAAAGCCGAAGCCCGATGCTGTATTGCTGCGGGCAAGGTTTACGGCCGTGTTGTGGGCCACCCACCACACAAACGCCACGAGGACAACGATTGTCAGAACCTGGAAAAATATGCTCCGGTATTTCGGGTCGTACATTGCCGACCGGAAAGTCCAGCCGGTGCCATGCAAAGGTGTCGTATCCACAGCCCCATGCGTCATGCCGCGCCAATCCCCTTGTGCCCGTTTTCGGGCTTTCTTTTTGCTTTTTGGAAGATGGGAGGGCGGCTTGGCCGCCATCCCGGATTTTATGCCAGAGTTCGATTAACGAACCGGCGGCGCGTACTGGATGCCGCCCTTGTTCCAGAGAGCATTCAAACCGCGTGCGATCTTGAGCGGGCTACCCTGGCCGATGTTGCGCTCGAAGATTTCGCCATAGTTGCCGACGCCCTTGATGACGTTGTAGGCCCACTCATTGGTCAGGCCGAGATCGGTGCCGATCTTGGTATCGGCCTCGCTGCCAAGGAAGCGCTTGATGTCAGGGTTCGGCGAGTTCTTCATCTCGTCGACATTTGCCTGGGTGATGCCGAACTCTTCGGCATTGATCAGCGCATAAGCCGTCCAGGAAACGATATCGAACCACTGATCGTCGCCCTGACGGACGGCCGGGCCAAGCGGCTCCTTCGAGATGATCTCAGGAAGAATGACATGTTCGTCGGGATTCTTCAGCGTAAGACGCAATGAATAGAGACCGGATTGGTCGGTCGTGTAAACGTCGCAACGACCGGAGTCGTAAGCTGCGTTGACCTCAGGAAGATTTTCGAAGACGACCGGATTGTACTGCAGATTGTTCGTCTTGAAGTAATCGGCGAGGTTCAGTTCCGTGGTCGTGCCCGACTGCACGCAGATTGCAGCGCCGGAAAGTTCCAGCGCCGACTTCACGTTCAGGCTCTTGCGCACCATGAAGCCCTGACCGTCATAATAGGTGACAGGACGGAAATTGAAGCCGAGCGCTGTGTCGCGATTGATCGTCCAGGTCGTATTGCGCGAGAGAACGTCGATTTCGCCGGACTGCAGAGCCGTGAAGCGCTCCTTCGCATTTGTCGGCGTGTACTTGACCTTGGTGGGGTCGCCGAAGACGGCCGAAGCTACGGCCTTGCAGAAGTCGACGTCGAAGCCAGCCCAATTGCCGGAAGCGTCAGGTGCGGCAAAGCCGGTAAGGCCGGTATTGACACCGCACTGAACGAAACCTTTAGCCTTTACATCGGTGAGTGTCGTGGCCGAGGCAGCCGAGGCGCCAAGAGCGAAAACTGCTGCGCCAAGAGCGGCGGACAGAAGCTTGTTCTTCATTTTTCCCAACCTTTTCCGTTGTCTTATATTTTCTTGTGGGGGAGTTCCGGCGGAAAAACCTGCCGCCCCCATTGTCTCGACACCCTCCCGGCGCGAGTGCCCTATCACAGTCGCAAATGTCACCATGGTCAAGTGTCGCCATCAATAATTGCGGCAAAATTCGGAATTTTGGCAGATTGCGCCGCATTCGAGGGCGATTGACTATGAAATAGGCGTCCGGTTGCGGAAAAATAACGCGAAATTCGGAAAATCCATCATTCCCGACGGCGCCTGCAACCGGTCGTCTAGGGGTTGACCGGACACGGCGGGGCGTCCAAAAGTCTGGTTTCGTGCCCCTCGCCAAAGGCTATTTACGAGATGAAAGACAAAGACAGCTTGCTGCAGAATGCCGGCATCAACACCCGACTGACCCATATCGGAAACGACCCCTTCGACTATCACGGCTTCGTCAATCCGCCGGTCGTGCACGCCTCGACAGTGTTGTTCCCGAATGCGCGGACGATGGAGACGCGCGCGCAGAAATATACCTACGGAACGCGCGGCACCCCGACGACGGACGCGCTCTGCGAAGCGATCGACGCACTCGAAGGCTCGGCCGGCACGATCCTCGTTCCCTCGGGTCTTGCGGCCGTCACCATTCCGTTCCTGGGTTTCGTCGCTGCCGGCGACCATGCGCTCGTCGTCGATTCGGTCTACGGACCGACGCGCCATTTCTGCGACACGATGTTGAAGCGTCTTGGCGTCGAGGTGGAATATTACGATCCGGCGATCGGCGCCGGCATCGAGGGCCTGTTCCGGCCGAACACCAAGCTCGTTCACACCGAAGCTCCCGGCTCCAACACCTTTGAGATGCAGGATATTCCGGCAATCTCGGCGGTTGCGCACCGCCACGGCGCCGTCGTCATGATGGACAATACCTGGGCGACGCCGCTCTATTTCCGACCGCTCGATCATGGCGTCGACATCTCAGTCCACGCATCGACGAAATATCCGTCCGGCCATTCCGATATCCTGCTCGGAACGGTGTCGGCCAATGCCGAACACTGGGAGCGGCTGAAGGAAGCAAACGGTGTGCTCGGCATCTGCGGCGCACCCGATGACGCCTACCAGATTCTGCGCGGATTGCGTACCATGGGCCTGCGCCTCGAGCGGCACTATGAAAGCGCGCTTGATATTGCAGAATGGCTGGAGGGCAGGGAGGGCGTCGCCCGCGTGCTGCATCCGGCCCTGCCGAGCTTTCCCTCTCACCATCTCTGGAAGCGCGATTTCAAGGGCGCCAGCGGCATCTTTTCCTTCGTGCTTGCCGCGGATGGTCCCGAGAAAGCTAGAGCAAAAGCGCATGCCTTCCTCGATGCGCTGAGGATTTTCGGTCTCGGCTATTCCTGGGGCGGCTATGAGAGCCTCGCTTTGCACGCCTATCTCAACGACCGCAAGGTCGCCAAGGCTCCGACCGACGGTGCGGTCATCCGCCTGCAGATCGGCATCGAGGATGTGGTTGACCTCAAGGCTGATATCGAACGGGGCTTTGCGGCGGCAAGCGCGGTTTGAGCGATACCGGGCGCTGGCCCGGCTTGCGGCGTTTTATGGCAGGCCCAGAGCGCGATAGCCGTAGATCCAGTCGAGATCCGCCGCCAGGCTTTGCGGCGGCTTGAGGCCGAGCACGAGATCGCGGCCGATCCGGATCGGCCCTTTCGCATGATAGGCAAACCGGTTGAAGGCGCCGCGCTGGCGAAGCTTGGCAATGCGTGGCGCTCGATGTCTTTCGAAGAGCAATAGGGCCTCCGCCACCGGACGGTTGGAAAGAAATGCGGCAAGTTCGTAGGCGTCTTCGATCGCCATGGCCGCTCCCTGTGCGGCAAACGGCATCATCGCATGCGCGGCGTCGCCGATCAGCACAGTCTTGCGGCCATCCTGCCACGCACCAGCGCTGGTCTCGAACAGCGGCCAGAAGGTCAGCGTCCGGTGTTGTTCGAGCAGCGAGACGATCGCGGCGTTCCAGCCGGAAAAGCGGCTCCTGAGCTGGGCACGCTGCTCGGCCGTCGGTTCGCTTTGCCAGGCCTGCGGTGCGCTATTGCCGGCGGTGATCGCCACCATGTTGAAGCTGCCGGTCTCCCTTAAGGGGTAACAGACGAGATGCGCCGAACCGCCGAGAAACGCCGAAACGCTTGTCCGGTCGAGGAAACCGGGCGCCGCATCCTCGGCAATGGTAAAGCGGTAGGCGATATTGCCGGAAAAGTGCGGTGAGGGGCTGCCCTGAACGGATTGCCGGAGCTTCGACCAGACGCCGTCGGCGCCGATGACGACATCGGCGTCGCGCTCGAAAGGCGGCAGCGTCGCGTCCATCCGGACGCCGAGGTGAAGCCGGCAGAGCGGATCGGCCTCGACCGCAGCGAGAAGCGCTTTCTGCAATGTGCTGCGATGCAGGACACCATAGGGAGCGCCCCAGCGTTGCCGCACGAATTTGCCTGCTGGCACAGCTGCGAGCTGGCGCAGCGAACTGCCGGATATTAGCCGGATTGCCTCAGGCTCGAGCCAGGCCTTTGACAGCCCTTCAAGGATACCGAGTTCGGCAAGGATGCGGGAGGCGTTCGGCGAAACCTGCAATCCGGCGCCGATGTCGGCAAGTTCGCCTGCCTGCTCGAAGATGTCAGAGCTGATGCCCCGGCGCGAAAGCGAAAGCGCAGCGGTCAGCCCTGATATCCCGGCGCCGATGATGGCAGCATGTTCGACCGGCATTATCCGTCCGATCCGTCCGGCGGTTAGGCCGCCTTCACGTGGAAAACGCAGCCGGCCGGATTGGTCTGGCTGGACTTGAGCGCGGAATTGAAGCGATAGAGAGTCGAGCAGTAGGAACAGACCTTCTCGTTATCGTCACCCATGTCGATGAAGATATGCGGATGGTCGAACGGGGCCGAAGCGCCGGTGCACATGAATTCCTTGACGCCGACTTCGATAACCCGGTGACCGCCGTCGTTCTGGAAGTGGGGAATGTTGTGACCGGCCATATCGCTCTCCGAATGCTTTGAAATGTGCGCGGACCTTATAAGCCTTCGCCGCAAATGTGTAGAGCCAAAGCGCCGCGCCAGGCACAGTTTTTGGCCACAGTTTTTGGCTTCACGATGAAAGATCGCTCGACTATGGTCGCGCCAAAAAGGAAGACCTGATGAACCTGAATACGCCTGTATTTTCAAGCTTCACCCATGACGGATTGCAGCTCGCCTTCTTTGATGAGGGCGATCCGGCCGGCGAGCCTGTTCTGTTGATCCACGGTTTTGCTTCGACGGCAAACGTCAACTGGGTGCATCCGGGCTGGCTGAAGACGCTTGGCGATGCCGGCTATCGGGTGATCGCCATCGACAATCGCGGCCACGGCGCAAGCGACAAACCGCACGATTCCGAAGCCTATCGCCCCTGGGTGATGGCCGGCGATGCGATCGCGCTGCTGGACCATCTCGGCATTCCGCAAGCCAATGTCATGGGCTATTCGATGGGCGCGCGCATTTCCGTCTTTGCCGCCCTTGCCAATCCGCATCGCGTCCGTTCACTGGTGCTCGGCGGCCTCGGCATCGGCATGACCGACGGCGTCGGCGACTGGGACCCCATCGCCGACGCGCTGCTGGCTCCCTCGCTGGAAGACGTGACGCATGACCGCGGCCGCATGTTCCGCGCCTTCGCCGACCAGACGAAAAGTGACCGCGTCGCTCTCGCCGACTGCATCCGCGGTTCGCGCGATCTCGTTGCCCGCTCGGATATGGCCGGGCTCGACGTGCCGACGCTGATCGGCGTCGGCACCAGGGATGATATCGCCGGCTCGCCGCAGGAATTGGCGGCGCTGATGCCGAATGCCGAAGCGCTCGATATTCCGGGCCGCGATCATATGCTCGCCGTCGGCGACAGGGTTTTCAAGCAGGCGGTGTTGGCCTTCTACGCGAGGGTTGCCAGAGGGTGATATTGCCGGTGACATCGGCGCTGACATCATCGTGATGCCGAAAAACCATGCTAAAAAACCATGGCGACGGCACCCATTTATGTTATTGGCGTTTTCCCCTATATATTGGCATTCCGAAAACGGCATTCCGGCTGGCAACGAGGAGAGCGGCGATGGTCGCAAAGACTGACATTCGAGCTTTTGAGACAGGCCAACCGTTGAAGGTGATGGACCCCATCTGGGATAACCTGCGCGAGGAAGCCCGGCTCGCCGCCGAACGAGACCCGGTTCTTGCCGCCTTCCTCTACGCGACGGTGATCAACCATCGTTCGCTCGAGGAATGCGCCATCCATCGCATCTGCGAACGTCTCGATCATCCCGACATACAGGCGACCCTGCTTCGCCAGACCTTCGAGGAAATGCTCCTCGACTGGCCGGAGTGGAGCACCATTCTGCGTGTCGATATCCAGGCCATCTACGACCGCGATCCCGCGTGCCTCCGCTTCATGGAAGCAGTGCTCTATTTCAAGGGCTTCCATGCGCTGCAGACACACCGTCTCGCGCATTGGCTGCTGAACCGCGGCCGTCGTGATTTCGCGCTCTATCTGCAGAGCCGCTCCTCCAGCGTCTTCCAGACCGACATCAATCCGGCCGCTCGTATCGGCAAGGGCATTTTCCTCGATCACGCCACCGGCCTCGTCGTCGGCGAGACGGCGGTTATCGGCGACAACGTCTCGATCTTGCATGGCGTCACGCTCGGCGGCACCGGCAAAGAGGGCGCCGACCGCCATCCGAAGATCGGCAGCGGCGTCATGATCGGTGCTGGCGCAAAGATCCTCGGCAATATCGAGATCGGCTTCTGCTCACGCGTTGCCGCCGGCTCCGTCGTATTGAAGGCAGTTCCGCCCAAAAAGACAGTCGCCGGCGTGCCGGCCAAGGTCGTCGGCGAAGCCGGTTGTTCCGAGCCGTCGCGCAACATGGACCAGGTGATAGGCGCCGATATCTGAGCGGCCGCCGGAGAAAAGGATCGGGTAAAATCGGCGGAAACCGTGCGGGGACAGAAATTGCCATGTGGCAACCTTGCCTTTACACCGCTGCTTTTCCTGTGCAAGAAGCGGCCAATCAAAACCGTTTACGGAGATGACAGAGTGAAGCCTGAAGAAATCAAGAAGCTCGACGCCTATTTCAAACGCACGCTCAACCCGCAGGTCGCCGTCAAGGCGCGTCCGCGCAAGGATGATTCTGCGGAGGTCTATCTCGGCGAAGAATTTCTAGGCCTCGTCTATATCGATGACGAGGACGGCGATCGCTCCTACAACTTTTCGATGGCGATCCTCGACGTCGATCTCTGATCGTGTTCGAATGCGTTCAAAGGACCGAACGGCGCGATCCGTTCGGTCCTTTTTGTTTTTTGGCTGCCGAGCCAAAATTAATTTTAAAGCTTCCGGTTGCAGTGATCTGATATATATTAGCAAAATCAGTTAAAGACGTACGTGCCCCGGCGCGCATCCTTTGTTTTATTATTGCCACACAACTCATGGGAGTGCTGCAGCGCACAAGACTACTTGACTATTTGTGCGTTGCAGCTACCCTGCCGCCATCCCACAGCCTAATGGAGGACGGTCATGTTCAACTTTGACGATGCAAACAGGAAGAGCAAGGAAGCCGTCGATACGGCGCTGAAAACCTATTCCGACACCACCAGGGGCTTCCAGGCGATTGCCGCCGAGGCCACGGACTATTCGAAGAAATCCTTTCAGGACGCGGTGACGCATTTCGAAACCCTGGCTGGCGTCAAGAGCTTCGAAGCCGCTTTCGAACTGCAGAGCAACTACGTCAAGGCATATTTCGAAGGCTTCGTCTCCGAGACAACGAAGCTCAGCGAGATGTATGCCGATCTGGCCAAATCCGCTTACAAGCCCTATGAAGCGCCTGTAGCCGCTGCCGTCGCCAAGACCACCAAGCCGGCGCCGATTTCGACGCCTGCTGCCGCCTGAACTGATTCTGCAGGCGCAACCTGCGCTACATATTGAAAAATGAGGACCGGCTACGCATCTGTAGCCGGTCTTTTTGTTTCCACTTTCGCCGCAACGCCTCCATGGGATCGGCCGGGGACTTTTTTGGTCTTTCCCGTGCATGCCGGCCATTTCTTGATTGCAGTGACTGACAGGGGGCTTAAAATCGGCCTATTATGAACTAAGTTAGTGTTTCAGATATTCGGCGGGAAAAGCACCCTCCCATGCTCCGCCGGATTGCTTGAGGCCGGATTGCTTGAGGAATGAATGACAATGATCGCAAAGCCGATCCGGATGCAGAATGACGGCGAAAGGAACGGGGAGAACGGAAATCGAACCTCGGTCATCACACGCACCAAGCCGAAGACCAAGAAGCCCAATCTCTACCGCGTGCTGCTTTTGAATGATGACTACACTCCCATGGAATTCGTCATCCACATTCTGGAGCGTTTTTTTCAAAAGGATCGTGAAAGTGCCACCCGCATTATGCTCCATGTCCACAACCACGGCGTCGGCGAATGCGGAATATTCACATACGAGGTAGCGGAAACGAAGGTCAGCCAGGTGATGGACTTCGCCCGGCAGCACCAGCATCCGCTGCAATGCGTCATGGAAAAGAAGTGAGGATCTGAACGTGCCAACATTTTCGCCTAGCTTAGAGAAGGCGCTCCATCAGGCACTGACCTTTGCCAATGAGCGGCACCACGAATATGCGACGCTTGAGCATCTGCTGCTCGCCCTGATCGACGATGCCGATGCGGCCGCGGTCATGGGAGCCTGCAATGTCGATCTCGACGCGCTGCGCAAAACGCTCGTCGAATATGTCGATAATGAACTTTCCAATCTGATCACCGGTTATGACGAGGATTCGAAGCCGACCTCCGGCTTCCAGCGTGTCATCCAGCGTGCCGTCATCCACGTGCAATCGTCCGGCCGCGAAGAAGTGACCGGCGCCAATGTGCTCGTTGCGATCTTCGCCGAGCGCGAAAGCCATGCCGCCTATTTCCTGCAGGAGCAGGAGATGACCCGCTACGATGCCGTCAACTATATCTCGCACGGTATCGGAAAGCGCCCGGGTGCTTCGGACGCTCGCCCCCCGCGCGGCGCCGAGGACGAAGCCGAAAGCAGCAAGCCGACGGCCCGCGGCGGCGAGGAAGAGGGCGGCCCCAAGAAGCAGCAGGATGCGCTCAAGGCCTATTGCGTCAATCTCAACGAGAAAGCCAAGGGCGGCAAGATCGACCCGCTGATCGGCCGTCACGCCGAGGTGAGCCGCACCATCCAGATCCTGTGCCGCCGTTCGAAGAATAATCCGCTCTACGTCGGTGATCCCGGCGTCGGCAAGACGGCGATCGCCGAAGGGCTTGCCAAGCGCATCGTCGAAGGCAAGGTTCCGGAAGCGCTGGCCGACGCGACGATTTTCTCGCTCGACATGGGCACGCTGCTCGCCGGCACGCGCTACCGCGGCGATTTCGAGGAGCGCCTGAAGCAGGTCGTCAAGGAACTGGAAGAATATCCGGGTGCCGTGCTCTTCATCGATGAGATTCACACGGTGATCGGCGCCGGCGCCACCTCGGGGGGCGCGATGGATGCATCGAACCTTCTGAAGCCGGCTCTGTCGTCGGGCGCGATCCGTTGCATCGGCTCGACCACCTACAAGGAATATCGCCAGTTCTTCGAGAAGGACCGGGCGCTGGTTCGCAGATTCCAGAAAATCGACGTCAGCGAGCCGTCGATCGAAGATGCGATCGAGATCATGAAGGGCCTCAAGCCCTATTTCGAAGAGTATCACCACCTGCGCTATTCGAACGATGCCATCAAGTCGGCCGTCGAACTTTCGGCCCGCTATATCTCCGACCGCAAGTTGCCGGATAAGGCAATCGACGTCATCGACGAAACCGGTGCGGCCCAGATGCTGCTGCCGCCGTCAAAGCGCCGCAAGCTGATCACCGAAAAGGAGATCGAGGCGACGGTCGCCACGATGGCGCGCATTCCGCCGAAGACCGTCTCCAAAGACGACGAAGCGGTGCTCGCCAATCTCGAGAAGGAACTGCGTTCGGTCGTCTATGGTCAGGATATCGCGATCGAAGCCCTTTCGACCTCGATCAAGCTCGCCCGTGCCGGCCTGCGTGAGCCGAACAAGCCGATAGGTGCTTATGTCTTCTCCGGTCCGACCGGCGTCGGCAAGACCGAGGTGGCAAAGCAGCTGGCATCGTCGCTCGGTGTCGAGCTTCTGCGCTTCGACATGTCGGAATATATGGAGCGGCACACGGTGTCGCGTCTGCTCGGAGCGCCTCCCGGCTATGTCGGCTTCGACCAGGGCGGCCTTCTGACCGACGGCGTCGACCAGCACCCGCATTGTGTGGTGTTGCTCGACGAAATCGAGAAGGCGCATCCCGACATCTACAATATCCTGCTGCAGGTCATGGACCACGGCACGCTGACCGACCATAACGGCAAGAAGATCGACTTCCGTAACGTCATCCTGATCATGACGACGAATGCGGGCGCCTCGGAAATGGCCAAGGCGGCGATCGGATTTGGCTCGTCCAAGCGCACCGGCGAGGACGAGGAGGCGCTGACCCGCCTGTTCACGCCGGAGTTCCGCAACCGTCTCGACGCGATCATTCCTTTCGCGGCGCTGCCGACGGCTGTGATCCACAAGGTCGTACAGAAGTTCATCATGCAGCTGGAGGCCCAGCTTTCCGAAAGGAACGTCACCTTCGACCTGCATGAGGATGCGATCGCCTGGCTTTCGGAAAAGGGTTACGACGAGAAGATGGGCGCCCGCCCGCTTGCCCGCGTCATCCAGGACACCATCAAGAAGCCGCTGGCCAACGAGATCCTCTTCGGCAAGCTGAAGAAGGGTGGCGTCGTCAACGTCACCGTCGGCCCGAAGGAAGACGGCAAGCCGGGCATCGTGCTGGAAGCCATACCGGAGACGGCGCCGATCAAGCCGAAGCCGGAGGCTGAAGTCACCCATCCCGAAGCCGACGACCACGGTGATGGCGAACTGAAGACGAAGGCCGCCCCCAAGACCCGCGCCAAGGCGGTCCCACAGGCCGAGCCTGAGGTCCGCGATGCGCCCAAGAAGGGCAGCGCGGTTCCGAAGGTTCCACGCAAGAAGTGAGCTTTCGTCATTGAATTGGAAAAGGCCGCGTCATCCGCGGCCTTTTTCGGTTTATGCTCTTTCCTCTGCCTCGCGTCGGCAAGGGTCGATGTCAGGCCAGTGCCGCCCTGATCTTTTCGGCATTGGCGGCAAGCACGGCGCCATCCTCCATCTTACCGGAATGCGGCTTGAGTGCTGCGCCCTCGTGGCGCGGGATGATGTGGAAATGCAGATGAAACACCGTTTGCCCGGCCGCCGGTTCATTGAACTGGGCGATGAACACGCCGTCGGCGTCGAAGACCTCCTTGACCGCTTTGGCGATCTTCTGAACGACGGTAATCGCATGGGAGAGGGTGGCTGGATCGGCATCGAGAATATTGCGCGACGCTGCCTTCGGCACGACGAGCACATGGCCCGGCGCCTGCGGCATCACATCCATAAAAGCGACCGTATGCTGGTCCTCATAGATACGGTGCGAGGGGATTTCGCCGCGCAGGATCTTGGCGAAGATATTTTTGTCGTCATAGACGCTGGTCATTGCGAAATCTCCTCATGTCCTCAAGCTTTTTGTTTTGCATGTCGTTATCCCGTAACCGCTGCACACTTCCGGGCGACATGCCGTGATCGGGTAACGCGGCCGGCGAGGCAGCGTCAATCCTCCTGCTGCCGCTCGCCCTTGCGGAATGGGCTGTGCTCACTCAGCAGCTCGCTCATCTGTTCGACATCGGCGCGCTCGCGGGCGAGATAGTCGCCGATCGCCCGGCGAAGCCCGGCATGAGCGACATAATGAGCGGAATGTGTCGTCACCGGCAGGTAACCGCGGGCGAGCTTGTGTTCGCCCTGGGCTCCGGCTTCGACCCGTTTCAGCCCTTTCGAAAGCGCGAAGTCGATCGCCTGATGATAGCAGACTTCGAAATGCAGGAAGGGATGCTCCTCGATGCAGCCCCAGTGACGGCCATAGAGCGTATCGCCGCCGATGAAGTTGATCGCGCCGGCGATATAGCGCCCGTTGCGTTTGGCCATGACCAGCAGGATGTCGTCGGCCATGCGCTCGCCGATCAGCGAATAGAATTTGCGGGTGAGGTAGGGCCGGCCCCATTTGCGGCCACCGGTATCCATATAGAATTTGAAGAACTGGTCCCAGATGCGTTCCGTCAGATCGCGGCCGGTCAGCCAGTCGATGCTGATGCCGTTTTCGAGGGCGGCGCGGCGCTCCTTGCGCAACGCCTTGCGTTTGCGCGAAGCCAGCGTTTCGAGAAACTCCTCGTGATTGGCGTAGCCCTCATTGATGAAATGGAACTGCTGGTCGGTGCGGTGCAGATAGCCGTCCATCTCGAAGACGCCGATCTCCTCATCCGGCACGAAGGTGATATGGGCCGAGGAGACGCCGAGCCGGCGCACGACCTCCTTCAGGCTTTCGGCGATCGCGCTCTGGACAGGCAGTCGCTGCAGTCCCTCGGCGACAAGCAGACGCGGGCCTGTCGCAGGGGTGAACGGAATGGAGCACTGAAGTTTGGGATAATACCGTCCGCCGGCCCGCTCGAAGGCATCGGCCCAGCCATGATCGAAGACATATTCCCCCTGGCTGTGGTTCTTCAGGTAGCCGGGCAGGGCGCCGATCAGTTCGCCGCCATCAGTCTCGAGCAGCAGGTGATGACCGAGCCAACCGGTCTCGGCGCTGGCCGAACCGGACTCTTCCAGTGAGGACAAAAAGGCGTGGGAGACGAAGGGGTTATAGGCAAGCGTCGGGCAAGTCTTCGACGCCCCGGAAAGCCTGGACCAGCTTTCCGGGGAAATCGCGGTGAAGGAGCGTTCTACGCGAATGGATAGTTCATCGGTCATGGGGCAGATACGAAGCCTGTGGGAAAATAGTCTCGGCTCTGTCTCAATCTGCGCATGATCGTGGCCAAAAAGCGAGCGTCAAACTGCCACACGCGGGTCGAAGCCTTCGAAGGTCATCTGATCAGCGTTTGCGAATGTACGCCGGCGCGCCTCTTCGTCACGCACCGTCCAGGTGATGACAGGCATACCCTTTTCGCGTTCACCGGTGATGAACGCATTCGGCAGATCGTCATAATAGTAGGAGATGAAATCGAGACCGATCTCCATCGCCTTCGCATGCGCCTCGAATTCCTCCGGCGTGTTGCCATTGGCCGTCAGCCCAAGCGGGTAGGCTGCGTCAAGCGTCTTCAGATCGCGCAGCAGCCAGTGGTCGAAGCTCATCAGCGCCACCTTGCCTTCATAGTCCTGAAGCACTTCGAGGACGGCTTCGGCGAAACCCTCATCGTCCGCCTCGCGGCCCTTGAGCTCCAGCACTAGCGGCACTTTGCTTTGGACGAGATCGAGGAGCTGGCGCAGCGTCGGCACCTTGTCGGCCGTGCCGCCGACGGCGATCAGCCCAAGTTCCCGGGAGGTGCGCTCGCGGATGTCGCCGGTGAGATTGCAGAGCCGCTGCAGGTCCTCGTCGTGAAAGACGACCGGCACGCCGTCGGAGGCGTAATGCAGGTCGCATTCGATCGCAAAGCCCGCTTCGACGGCGCGCGAGAAGGCCGAAAGCGTATTTTCCCAAACGAGTTTGTTGAGATCGTGATAGCCGCGATGAGCGACCGGCAGGTCCCTGATCCAGGCAGCATTGGTCATTCTGCGATTTCCATGATAGCATCAATCTCGACAGCAGCATTGAGCGGCAGGGCGGCCATGCCGACGGCGGCACGCGCATGTTTGCCGGCCTCGCCGAGCACGCCGGCAATCAGGTTAGAAGCACCGTTGATGACGAGATGCTGCTCGACGAAATCGGGCGCCGAAGCGACGAAGCCGTTCAGCTTGATGACCCGCAGGATACGGCCGAGATCACCGCCAAGTGCCGCCTTCGCCTGCGCAAGGATGTTGATGGCGCAGAGTTCGGCGCCGCGCTGCCCCGCGGCAACGTCAACGGTCTTGCCGAGATGGCCCGAAACGGCGATCTTGCCGCCTTCGAGAGGCAGCTGACCGGAGATGTAGAGAAGATTGCCGCTGATGACATAGGGAACGTAATTTGCAGCAGGTGCTGCGGCTTCGGGCAGGGTTATCCCCATCTCAGTCAGGCGCTTTGCAATTTCATCGGACATTTTCGACTCCGCTTTTGTTGTCAATTCTTCAAAAATTATGCATCAAGACTAGAATCTTTAATATGACAGGTTCGAGCCTCGATTTGGCCGAAAGCGTTCTTATAACATCGCGACCGAGTCCAACAGGAGTTAATGAATGTTCCGATCGAGTCTTGTCGCTCTGCTTCTCGCCAGTGTTTCCGCCAATGCATGGGCGGCTGCGCCCGCGGTAAGCGCTGCGATCGCGACCGGCCTCGTCGCACATCGCGCCGTCTACGATCTGGAATTGAAGGACGCCTCGGACCGCTCCGGCATCGCCGGCATGTACGGTCGCATGGTTTATGAGTTCGACGGCAGCTATTGCCAGGGCTTCACCACCAATTTCCGCTTCGTAACGCAGATCGACACCGGCGACAGCGTCCGCGTCAGCGACCAGCAGACCAAGACCTTTGAAAACCTCAAGGACGGCCAGTTTACCTTCGACACCAAATCCTTCACCGACGAACAGCTCGACAAGGAGGTCAACGGTGCGGCTCAGGATCAGCCGGATGGCGTCAAGGTCGATCTCAAGCAGCCGTCGAGCCGCGAGCTCCAGCTTGCTGAAAGCCGCTTTCCCACCGAACATATGCTCGACGTGATCCAGAACGCCAAGGACGGCAAGCGCTTCTTCGAGGCCCGCGTTTTCGACGGCTCGGATGACGGCGACAAGTCGCTGGTGACGACGACGATCGTCGGCAAGCAGGAGACCCCTGTTGCCGAGGAGGCCGACGCCGGCAATGCCGGCGCCTTCTCCAAGACCGCCTTCTGGCCGGTGACGATTGCCTATTTCAACGAGAATGCGAAATCCGATGCTTTGCCGGTCTACCGCATGTCCTTCAAGCTCTATGAGAACGGTATCACCCGCGACCTCACGATGGATTACGGCGATTTCGTCCTGACCGGCAAGCTCGCCAAGCTGGAGCTGCTCGACCGCAAGGCCGAGGCGTGCAAGTAAGCGTGCAGGTTTTTCGACTGTCATAAAACTGTATCATAAAGTTCATTATGGTGCGGCGACCAGCGATGATTGAGTCGCCATCTGTCGTCCTGCTCTTCCGGTCGGTGCGATCCTAGCGGCCAATTCCTCGTGATGAGGCCTGTTCATTGCGAAAATGGGCCTCCAGACGATTACCTGCCGCAAGCCTGGAAAGCCCGACCGATGGCCGATACCGATCTAGCGACTGTTCACAACGCCGCCCTGCCGGTTGCCGCCGCCGATCCGGCGGAAATTGCCCGCATTTCCGACAGCATCAATATGACCGATCGCGCCGGCATCTCCGTCTATGGCGACCGCGCCCAGCAGACGGTCAGCGATTATGCCGACCGAATCCTGCGCGAGGTCCGCAACAAGGATCTCGGTGAGATCGGTCGCCTGCTAAGTGACATCATCCTCAAGTCCAAGGGCCTCGACCCGGCATCGTTGAAGGATAAGGGGTTCCTCAGCCGCATATTCCTCTCCGCACAGGCCCGGCTCGAACGGTTCAAGGCGGAATTCGAGGACGTGGCCGGTCAGATCGACCGGATCGGCCTCGAACTCGACCGTCACAAGGATACGCTGCGGCGCGACATCGCGCTGCTCGACGACCTGCATGAAGAAACCAGGCAGTCGATCATGCGGCTCGAGGCCTATGTCCAGGCTGGCAAAGCTTTTGCAGAGCGCTTTCGCAGCGTCGAGCTGCTGAGGCTGAAGGCTGAAGCCGAGGCGGCCGCGACTGGCCCCGGCGGTGGCATGCTGGAAGCGCAGACCTATCAGGACAGCTTGCAGGCGCTCGACCGGCTGGAGAAGCGGGTTTTCTACCTCCAGCAGGCGCGTCAGCTCGGCATTCAGCAACTGCCGCAGATCCGCATCGTCCAGGCGGGCGACGAGACGCTGATCGAGAACCTGCAGGCGACCTCGGCGCTGACGGTGCCGGCCTGGAAACAGAAGATGGTGATCCTGCTCGGGCTGACGCGGCAGAAATCGGCGCTTGAGCTGCAGAAGGCGGTGACCGACGCCACCAACGACATGATCCGCCAGGCCTCCGAGATGATGAAGGACCAGGCGATCGCCATAGAGCAGCAATCGCAACGCGGTATCGTCGATATCGATACGCTCGCCAAGGCGAACAGGGATTTGATCGACACGATATCGGGCGTGCTGCAGGTTCAGGAGGAGGGGCGCCGGAAACGGGCGCAGGCCGAGCAGCAGATGGAGCAGATGACGATCGAACTCAAGACGGCGATGACCAAGGCGTGATCGACAGGACGACGATGCGAGCACTGCTTTCAGGCCTGGCGCTTCTTGCCGCTCTGACTCTTGCCGGCTGCAATCCCTTCGCTCAGGGACCGAATTTCTCGATCGTCTCGGGATCGGAGAATACCGTTCTGCAGCCGATCGTCGAGGAATTCTGCAAGCAGAAGAATGCGACCTGCACCTTCAAATATGAAGGCACGCTCGATATCGGCCTGGCGCTGCAGAGCGACCAGGGCGTCGAGCAGGATGCGGTGTGGCCGGCCTCCAGTGTCTGGGTCGACATGTTCGACACCAGGCGCCGCGTCAAGAGCCTCACCTCGATCGTCCAGACGCCGGTGGTATTGGGCGTGCGCAGGTCGAAGGCCGAGCAGCTCGGCTGGATCGGCAGGGATGTGTTCATGAAGGACATTCTCGCCGCCGTCGAAAACGGATCGCTGAAATTCCTGATGACATCGGCGACGCAATCCAACTCCGGCGCCAGCGCCTATCTTGCCATGCTGTCGAGCGCACTCGGCAACAAGCCGGTGATCGAACCCGGCGATCTCGACGACAGAGCAGTCCAGGAGAGCGTCCGCTCGCTGCTTTCAGGTGTCGTGCGCTCGTCCGGCTCGTCCGGCTGGCTTGCCGATCTCTACGTCGCATCCGCCGGCAAGGGCACGGTCTACGACGCTATGTGGAACTACGAAGCGGTGCTGAAGGAAACCAACGACAAGCTTGCCGCCTTGTCGCAGGAACCGCTTTACGCGATCTATCCGGCCGACGGCGTTGCCATGGCGGATTCGCCGATCGGTTTCGTCGATCATGGCCGCGGGCCGGAAGTCCAGACCTTCTTCAACGATCTGCTCGCCTATCTCGGCTCTGCTCCCGTACAGCAGCGCATCGCCGATACTGGCCGGCGCATTCCGCTGACCGGCGTTGCCGCAAAGCCGGAACCAGGCTGGAATTTCGATCCGACCCGGCTGGTGACCGCGATCCGCATGCCGGAGCCTGGTGTCATCCGCCAGGCGCTCACCCTTTATCAGGCAGCACTGCGCAAGCCGTCCCTGACCGCGCTCTGCCTCGATTTTTCCGGCTCGATGCAGGGCGACGGCGAGGACCAGTTGCAGAAGGCGATGCGTTTCCTGCTGACGCCCGACGAAGCGAGCAAGGTGCTGGTGCAATGGTCGCCCGCCGACCAGATCATCGTCATTCCCTTCGACGGCAGCGTGCGCAACACCTTCATGGCAAGCGGAAACCCGCTGGAGCAGCAAGGGCTGCTGAACGAGATTTCCCGGCAGAAGGCGGATGGCGGCACGAACATGTATGCCTGCGCCGAACGGGCCCTGCAGCAGATCGCCAGAACCGACAAGCTCTCGACGTATCTGCCGGCGATCGTCATCATGACCGACGGCAGGTCCGACGATCAAAGCCGGGCCTTCATGAGCGAATGGATCGCGATGGAGCCGCACGTGCCGATCTTCGGCATCACCTTCGGCGACGCCGATAAAACCCAGCTCGACAGCCTTGCCAGGCAGACGTCGGCGCGCGTGTTCGACGGTGGTTCGGACCTCGCCACCGCCTTCCGCACCGCACGCGGCTATAATTAGGACCGGCATGCGCAACTGGCTCGGCAATGATGGCAACTGGATCGTGGCGGGATTGGCGGCGGCAATCACCGTGCCACTGCTCAGTTTCATCGCCGGCATGCCATTCTGGATCGCCGCCATCATCGCCCTTCTGCTGTTTGCCGGCCTCGTCATTCTTCTGGCGCCGCGCCGGCTGTTCGAAGGCCTCGATATCAAGAGCATCGGCAGCGGCCGCGTCGCCTTTGCCCGCGACCTGCTGGAGGCCGCGATTCCCTTTGCCCAGAGGCTGGAGACCGCCGCCGACGCGATAGGCGATCGAAAGACGGCAACCGCCGTCCGGCATCTTGCCGAAATCGCCGCCGATGTCTTTCGCAAGGTCGAGGCCAAGCCCGAAAGCGCCAATGCCGTGCGGCGATTCCTCTCCTATTATCTGCCGCGCGCTGCCGAGGTGGCGGAAGGTTCTGCAGTCATCGAGGCTAAACGTGTTCCCGACCCCAAGCAGCTGGAGGAGGTCCGTGCCGTGTTGGTCAAGCTCGAAGAGGCCTTCGTCCATTATGCCGACAGCCTGATCGATGAGGCGCTGCATACACTCGACACCGATCTGCGCCTCATTCAGGCTTCGCTCAAAGAGGATATCGGACGCTGATGGCTCTTTCTCGCCGCGCTTTTGGAGTGGGATTGCTCGGAGCCGGCATCGTCGGCACCGGCGGTTATTTCGCCGTCAAGGACCGGCCCGAACTGCAGGGCCTGCTCGGCACCCGCACGACGCTGTTCGGCTTCGTCGGCGGCGAGAAGGAGGCATTCCTCTCCGACCCCGACGTCATCAGGGCGCTCGGCGGATACGGCTTGACGGTGGACAGCCGCGTCGCCGGCTCGGTCGAGATGGTTCGTGAACAGGCGTTGCTGTCGCAGCATCCGCAATTCCTCTGGCCGTCCTCTTCGATCATGGTCGATATCGCCAGGCAGAACGGCATCGGTATCCGCAACGACCGCGTTGTGCTGAACACACCGATCGTCGTCTATTCCTGGCAGCCCGTGGTCGATGGGTTGATCAAAGCGGGATTGGTCACGGTGACGAACGAAGGCCATCATCAGCTCGATCTCAAGGCGCTGCTCGACGCAATCCTCGCCGGCGTCGACTGGTCGAAACTCGGCGTCAATTCTCTTTACGGCCGCGCCCGCATCGTCTCGACCGATCCCAACCGCTCCAATTCCGGCTTCATGTTCGCAGGCCTCGTGCTCAGCCTTTTCAGCGGCAATGTCGCGACATCTGGCGATCTTGCCGCTTTCGGCGGCAAGGTGCAGGCGATCTTCCGCAACATGGGCTTCAAGTCACCGTCGTCAGGCAAACTTTTCGATCAGTATCTCGCAGGCGGCCTCGGCGGCGAGCCGATGATCGTCGGTTATGAGAACCAGCTGGTAGAATGGATTCTTGCCGATCCCGCGCGCTGGGAGCGCATCAAGGCAAGCGCGGGCGCAAAGCCGGTGGTGCTCTATCCGCGTCCGACCGTCTATTCGGCGCATCCGCTGATTGTCGTCGATGAGAACGCCAACCGGCTGATCGAAGCGCTGGTGAGCCCGAAGCTGCAGGAACTTGCCTGGACGGGACACGGCTTCCGCGGCCCCCTTGGGACCGCCACCGGTAACGCCGACAGCGCAATCGGCAGCCTGCTGCCGGCCGAGGTCGATGCCATCCTGCCGATGCCCGACGCCGGCGTCATGCTGTCGTTACTGCCGACGCTGGCAAGCTGACCGGCGGCTTTCGCAGGAGCAGAGGTTCCGGGACCCGGCGCATAAACCGGGATTTTTCGGCGTAAGCCTTGCTTTTGCGACAAATCGAATGTATGGGCACCGCATTCCACACGTAAGGCATGGGATTGTCCGGGAGAAATCCGGATCGTTCCGCCCGGTGGCATCTTCGAAGAGGATGCTGTTCGCCTTGCGGAGGTTCAACCGGAAAAGGATAACAAAGGCATGGCATTGCCCGATTTCTCTATGCGCCAGCTTCTCGAAGCAGGCGTCCACTTCGGCCACCAGACGCACCGCTGGAACCCGAAGATGAAGCCGTATATCTTCGGCGATCGTAATAACATCCACATCATTGACCTGGCTCAGACCGTTCCGATGCTGTCGCGCGCCCTGCAGGTCGTCAGCGACACCGTTGCCCGCGGCGGCCGCGTTCTCTTCGTCGGCACCAAGCGCCAGGCGTCTGAGATCATCGCCGACAGCGCCAAGCGTTCGGCCCAGTACTACGTCAACTCGCGTTGGCTCGGCGGCATGATGACGAACTGGAAGACGATCTCCAATTCGATTCAGCGCCTGCGCAAGCTCGATGAGATCCTGAACGGCGAAGCCCAGGGCTTCACCAAGAAGGAACGTCTGAACCTTGAGCGCGAGCGTGAAAAGCTCGACAAGGCTCTCGGCGGCATCCGCGATATGGGCGGCACGCCCGATCTGATGTTCATCATCGACACCAACAAGGAAAAGATCGCGATCGACGAAGCCAAGCGCCTCGGCATCCCGGTCGTTGCCATCATCGATTCGAACTGCGACCCGGACCTGATCGACTATCCGATTCCGGGTAACGACGACGCATCGCGCGCTATCGCTCTCTATTGCGAGCTGATCTCCCGCGCTGCCATCGACGGCATTGCCCGTCAGCAGGGCTCTTCCGGCCGTGATCTCGGCGCGTCCTCAGAAGTTCCGGTCGAGCCGGCTCTCGAGGAAGCAGCCGAAGGCTGATGAAAGCGGGCGGATCGGAAGGTCCGCCAAAGCTTGCATGACTGGAAAGGCCGCTCGCGACTCATTGAAGTTCGGCGGCCTTGCCTGTTTCAGGACGAGGGCATCAGGCTCTTTGCCAGATAAGTTTCGGTATGACGCGTCTTCATCACGCTGTCATACATACAGGTACATTTCGTGCCTCAATCCGGTGCCGCGCCGTGCTTTGCGGCCCACCGTATGAACCGACAAGAGGAAGCTAATGAGCGAGATTACGGCTGCAATGGTGAAGGAACTGCGCGAAAAGACCGGCGCAGGCATGATGGACTGCAAGAAGGCCCTTGCTGAGACCGGCGGCGACATGGAAGCGGCGATCGACTGGCTGCGCGCCAAGGGCATCGCCAAGGCTGACAAAAAGTCGGGCCGCACTGCCGCTGAGGGCCTCATCGCCGTTTCCAGCCAGGGCACCAAGGCAGTCGTCGTCGAAGTCAACTCCGAAACCGACTTCGTCGCCCGTAACGATGCCTTCCAGGATCTCGTCCGCGGCATTGCCAAGGTCGCCGTCTCCACCGACGGCACCGTCGACGCCGTTGCGGCTGCGACCTACCCGGCATCCGGCAAGTCCGTTTCGGACACTATCAAGGATGCGATCGCAACGATCGGCGAGAACATGAACCTGCGCCGCTCCGTCGCGCTCTCCGTCGAGGACGGCGTCGTCGCCACCTATATCCACAATGCTGTTTCCGACGGCCTCGGCAAGCTCGGCGTTCTCGTTGCCCTGAAGTCGACCGGCGACAAGGAGGCTCTGAACGCAATCGGCCGTCAGGTCGCCATGCACATTGCCGCGACTGCGCCGCTGGCGATCCGCCCTGAGGAAGTCGATGCCGCCGTCGCCGAGCGCGAGCGCAACGTCTTCATCGAGCAGTCGCGCGCTTCCGGCAAGCCTGACAACATCATCGAGAAGATGGTCGACGGCCGCATGCGCAAGTTCTTCGAGGAAGTCGCCCTTCTCTCGCAGGCTTTCGTCATCAATCCCGATCTCACGGTCGCAGCCGCCGTCAAGGAAGCCGAAAAAGCCGTCGGCGCGCCGATCGAAGTCGCCGGCATGGCCCGCCTTCTGCTCGGCGAAGGCGTGGAGAAGGAAGAGACCGATTTCGCAGCCGAAGTCGCGGCTGCCGTCAAGGGTTGATCTTCCAGCCATAATTGGGAAAACACCAGGGCATCGCGTGACAACGCGGTGCCCTTCGTGTATCGGGCATTCACGGCAATTTACGAGGAGCCAAGATGTCTATAGAGCCTGTCTATAAACGCGTTCTACTCAAGGCTTCCGGCGAAGCGCTCATGGGTAGCCAGGGCTTCGGGATCGATGTTGCGGTGGCAGACCGCGTTGCATCCGACATCGCCGAGGCAAGGCATATGGGCGTGGAAGTCGGCGTCGTCGTCGGTGGCGGCAATATCTTCCGCGGTGTCGCGGTAGCGTCCAAGGGCGGCGACCGGGTCACCGGCGACCACATGGGGATGCTCGGCACCATCATCAACGCGCTGGCGCTGGCGACCTCGCTGCGCAAGCTGAACATCGATACGGTGGTGCTCTCGGCCATCTCCATGCCCGAGATCTGTGAGAGCTTTTCGCAGCGCGCAACCCTTTATCATCTGTCGATGGGACGCGTGGTGATCTTTGCCGGCGGCACCGGAAACCCCTTCTTCACCACCGATTCGGCCGCAGCACTTCGGGCTGCTGAAATGGGCGCGGAAGCGATCTTCAAGGGCACGCAGGTGGATGGGATCTACACCGCCGACCCGAAGAAATATCCCGATGCGACTCGCCTCGACCGCCTGACGCACCAGGAAGTGCTGGACAGGGGGCTTGCGGTGATGGACGTTGCCGCGGTCGCGCTCGCCAGGGAGAATTCCATTCCGATCATCGTCTTCTCGATCCATGAGAAAGGCGGTTTTGCTGAAATCTTGACGGGGGGTGGCCTCAAGACCATCGTCTCCGACAACTGATAAATAGCTGCGCCGCTTGATCAGGCGCAGCCCCTCGCTGGAATATGGTGATTTAGGCCCGGTTGGTCTGAAATCTGAATCACATTGCGGCAAGCGAATCTGAAAGATAGCGACGCGCTTTATACGGGAGCATCGACATGAGTGAAGGTATCGACATCAAGGAACTGAAGCGCCGCATGGACGGCGCGGTTTCGGCATTCAAGAGCGATATCGCATCGCTGCGCACCGGCCGTGCTTCGGCCAACATCCTCGATCCGGTGACGATCGAGGCCTATGGTTCGCGTATGCCGCTGAACCAGGTCGCCAACATCACTGTGCCCGAGTCGCGCATGCTGTCGGTTTCCGTCTGGGACAAGTCGATGGTCAGCGCCGTCGAGCGCGGCATCCGCGAATCCAATCTCGGCCTCAACCCGATCGTCGACGGCCAGAGCCTGCGTATTCCGTTGCCTGAGCTGAACGAGGAGCGCCGCAAGTCGCTCGTCAAGGTGGCTCACGACTATGCCGAAAAGAGCAAGGTCGCGATTCGACATGTTCGCCGCGATGGCATGGACGGCCTTAAGAAGGCCGAAAAGGATAGCGTAATCGGCCAGGACGAGGGCAGGGCGCAGTCGGAACGTGTACAGAAGATGACGGACGAGACGATTTCCGAAATCGACCGCTTGCTTGGCGAGAAGGAAAAGGAAATCATGCAGGTCTAGTGGATCTGTGCCTTTGCCTGGAAAGACCGGACGGGAAATGTCGGAATCTGTATTTGTGACTGTGCCAGAGCATGTTGCCATCATCATGGACGGCAATGGACGTTGGGCCAAGCAGCGCGGCCTGCCGCGGACAATGGGCCACCGCAAGGGCGTCGAGGCGGTGCGCGAGACAGTACGCGCCGCCGGCGCGGCCGGCATAAAATATCTGACCCTCTTTGCCTTCTCCTCGGAGAACTGGCGCCGGCCGGAGGCCGAAGTCTCCGATCTGCTCGGTCTGTTGAAGGCCTTCATCCGGCGCGACCTCGCCGAACTCCATCGCCAGAACGTCCGCATCAAGGTGATCGGCGACCGCCACAGCCTGCGTAGCGACATTCTCGGCCTGCTGCTGGAGGCGGAGGAAACCACTAAGGACAATACGGCGCTGACACTGGTCATTGCCTTCAATTACGGTTCGCGCGACGAGATCTCCCGGGCTGTGGTGAGCCTGGCGAGGGATGTCGAGGCCGGCCGCCTGAGGGCGCAGGATATCACCCCCGCGCTGATCAACGCCCGTCTCGATACGGCGGGCATCCCCGATCCGGATCTCATCATCCGCACCAGCGGCGAGGAGCGGCTTTCCAACTTCCTGCTTTGGCAGGCCGCCTACTCAGAATTCATCTTCGTTCCGGAATACTGGCCGGATTTCAGCCCTGAGATCTTCCGCTCGGCGCTCGAGAAGTTCGCCTCTCGCGACCGGCGCTTCGGCGGTCTGTCGTCGCAGGCAGCCGCGGTTGGCACCTGATGCAGCAGGAATTGAAGCTCCGCATCGTTTCAGGACTGATTCTTGCGGCCATCGTTCTTGCAGCCACCTGGTATGGCGGGTTTGCCTTCCGCATTTTGGCGGCGGTGATCGGCCTACTGATCTATTATGAATGGTCGACAATCACCGGCATAGCGCGTGATTGGGTCGCCAATACAGTCGGCTGGATCGGCCAGGCGGCGATCGCCTTCCTCGTGCTTATCGGCAATTTCGAATTCGCCGCCGGCATGCTGGCCGGCGTCACTGCTGTCGGCATAGCGCTGATCATCCTGCATGGCACCAGCCGCTGGCTGCCGGTAGGCCTGTTTTATGCCGGTGCCACCGGCCTGGCGCTCGCTGCGATCAGAAGCGACGACCGGCCTGGCTTTTACGCGATGCTCTTCGTCTTTGCCGTCGTCTGGGCAACCGACATCCTTGCTTATTTCGTCGGCAGGGCGCTTGGCGGACCGAAGCTTGCCCCTTCGATCTCGCCGGGAAAAACATGGTCGGGCGCAATCGGCGGCGCCGTTTCGGCGGTCGCAGCCGGTGTGGTTCTCGTCCATTTTCTTCTTCCGGGCGCTGAAACCATCGCCGCGGTCGCAGCACTCGTTCTTTCGGTTTGCAGCCAGTCGGGAGATCTGTTCGAATCTTTCATCAAGCGAAAATTCGGCGTCAAGGATTCAAGCCGTCTCATTCCGGGTCATGGCGGCGTCATGGATCGGGTAGACGGACTGATTTTTGCCTGTTTTTCGGCGTTCTTGCTTGCTGGATTATTTTCCCTGATAAAGGGGACTGCGATGACGTCGCTCGGCGCGGCATTGTTCGGCCTTTGATAACGCCGCAGCCTGACGGAAGGAACTGATAGAAGTGATGGCCGATATATACGCATTCCTAATGGGGAATATCGTCACCTTCATCCTCGTGCTTTCGTTGCTTGTCTTCGTGCACGAGATGGGCCATTACCTCGTCGGGCGCTGGAGCGGTATCCGCATCCTTGCCTTCTCAGTCGGTTTCGGTCCGGAAATATTCGGCTTCACCGACCGTCATGGAACGCGCTGGAAGATCTCGGTGATCCCGCTTGGCGGTTACGTCCGTTTTTTCGGCGACGAGGACGCCTCGAGCAAGCCCGACACCGACAAGATCGCCGCCATGTCCGAGGAGGATAGGGCGCGCTCCTTTGCCGGAGCAAAGTTGTGGAAACGTGCAGCGACGGTTGCCGCCGGCCCGATCGCCAATTTCTTGCTGGCGATCGCCATCTTCACCGTTCTTTTCTCGGTCTACGGCCGCTCGGTCGCCGATCCCGTCGTTGCCGAGGTCAAACCGGATGGCGTGGCGGCTGCCGCCGGCATCCTTCCCGGCGATCTCTTGGTCGCCATCGACGGCGGCAAGGTCGAGACTTTCGACGACGTGCGCCGCTATGTCGCTATCCGCCCGAGCCAGACGATCGTCGTCACCATCGAGCGCGGCGGTCAGAAGCTCGACTTGCCGATGGTGCCGCAACGCGTCGACACGACCGACCAGTTCGGCAACAAGATCGAGCTCGGCCAGATCGGCATCGTCACCAACAAGGAGGTCGGCAATTTCCGCCTGCAGACCTATACGCCGCTCCAGGCGCTGCGTGAGAGTGTGATCGAGACCCGGGACATCGTCACCGGCACCTTCAAATATATCGGCAATATTTTTCGCGGAACGATGCGGGCCGATCAACTGGGCGGGCCGATCCGTGTGGCGCAAGCTTCGGGCCAGATGGCAAAGCTTGGTATAGGGGCAGTGTTGCAGCTCGCCGCCATGCTTTCGGTTTCGATAGGATTGCTTAACCTGATGCCGGTTCCGGTACTTGATGGCGGCCACCTGATGTTCTATGCGGTGGAAGCGGTGAGAGGAAAACCGCTGGGCGCCAAGGCTCAGGAAATCGCATTTCGCATTGGCTTGGCGATGATATTAACATTGATGGTTTTCACGACCTGGAACGACATTGGCCTGAGCTAAGGGTAAACGCGCAAGGCAGAGGAATTACTATTTATTTACGATGTTTCAAGGCTGTAGTGGCGAATGGGTCACGCTTCGAAATGAAGTAAACAGAAATTAACGACCTCCCTTGCTTGTATGTCAAAAGCGGGTAAAACGACACACGTGACCGGAATCGGGTTCTCTCGAGGCCGGGGACGAGGGAAAAAAAGGTAATAGGTGAAATGAAGGCTGGTTCAAAGTTTTTGAACGCAGTATCGGCGGTTGCGCTGTCTGCTAGTGTTGTTGCTTCGGGCGCAGGTGCTTTGACGTTCGTTTCTGCTACGGCCGCTGAGGCCGCGGTCATCCAGCGCATCGATGTGCGCGGCGCAAGCCGCGTTGGCGCGGAAGCCGTCCGGTCGAACCTCACCATCGCTCCCGGAAAGAGTTTTTCGAACACCGATATCGATGAATCGGTCAAGCAGCTCTACGGGACGGGCTACTTCTCCGACGTCAAGATTTCGGTCTCCGGAAGCACGCTGGTCGTCAACGTCCAGGAGGCCCAGCTCGTCAATCAGGTCGTCTTCAACGGCAATCGCAAGATCAAAGACGACAAGCTCGCCACCATTGTCCAGACCCATGCCGCCGGCCCCTACAGCGACACCCAGATCCAGTCCGACATCCAGTCGATCAAGGATGCCTACGCCGCCACCGGCCGCAGCGAGGTCGAGGTGACCACGCAGGTGGTGCCGCTCGGCGAAGGCCGCGTCAACCTTGCCTTCGTCATCAACGAGGGCGACCGCACCAAGATCGATTCGATCAACTTCGTCGGTAACAATGCCTACAGCGCCGGCCGTCTGGCTGCCGTCATTGCTACCAAGCGTTCGAACTTCCTGTCGTTCCTGACCCGCAAGGATGTCTATAACGAAGATAAGCTTCATGCCGACGAGGAAGCGCTGCGCCAGTTCTATTACAATCGCGGCTACGCCGACATGCGCATCGTCTCTTCCGATGCGACCTTTGACGACGCGACCAACAAATACACGCTCACCTTCAATATCGAGGAAGGCCAGCGTTACGACTTCGGACCGGTGACCGTCCAGTCGACCGTCGAAGGCGTCGGTTCCGAGCAATTGCAGCCGCTCGTGCGCACCCACGAAGGTCAAGTCTACAACGCCAAGGAAGTGCAGAAGTCGATCGAAGCGATCTCCGATCAGGTCGCGTCTGCCGGTTATCCCTTTGCGCGCGTCACGCCACGCGGCAACCGCGACCTCAACAACAACACGATCGGTGTCGAATATCTGGTCGACCAGGGCGAGCGCGCCTATGTCGAGCGCATCGAGATCCGTGGCAACAGCCGCACGCGCGATTACGTGATCCGCCGCGAATTCGACATGAGCGAAGGCGACGCCTTCAACCAGCAGATGATCACCAAGGCCAAGCGCCGCCTCGAAGCGCTTGGTTACTTCTCCTCCGTCAATATCTCCACCCAGCCGGGCAGCTCGCCGGATCGCGTTGTGGTGGTCGTCGACGTGCAGGATCAGTCCACCGGTTCCTTTGGTGTCGGCGCGGGTTATGCCGCAGGCGGCGATGGTCTGCTGCTGGAAGCATCCATCGAGGAAAAGAACTTCCTTGGCCGCGGTCAGTACATCCGCATCTCGGCCGGCGGCGGTCAGGAAGGGTCGCGCGCCTACGGCCTTAGCTTCACCGAACCCTATTTCCTCGGTTATCGTCTGGCGGCCGGTTTCGACGTCAACCACAGCGAAACGTCGAGCAACGACAACTACGACTACCAGGAAACCAGCGTCGTCCTGCGCGTCACCGCGCCGATCACCGAGGACCTGGCGACGACGTTCCGCTATAATTACAAGCAGATGAAGTATGACGCGAATAACAACGATCTTGCCGACCTGTCCGCTCCGTATCAGCATCTCGTTGAGGACAGCCCGTGGACACGTTCTTCCGTCTCCCAGACGCTGACCTACAACACGCTTGACGATACGGTCCTGCCACGCGAAGGCATCTATGCGACGGCGACGCAGGAACTTGCCGGCCTCGGCGGCGACTCGCAATTCTACAAGATCTACGGCAAGGCCCGTTATTACCGTCTGCTCGCTGACGATGCCGATATCATCGGCTCGGTTTCTGCTTCGGCGGGTTATGTCGTCGGCTTCGGGGAGCACCTGAACGTCTTCGATCAGTTCACCCTGACCAACGGCGATATTCGTGGCTTTGAAAACAAGGGTATCGGCCCGCGCGTTTCCGGCACCAACGACGATCCGCTGGGCGGTACGACTTATTTCACGGCATCGGCCGAAGCGACCTTCCCGATGCCGGGCTTCCCGCGTGACTTCAACCTGCGCGGCGCGGTTTTTGCCGACGCCGGTACGTTGTTCGGCAACGACGTTGACCTGAGGGGCGACGGCATCGACGGCGAAGACGCCTCTCTGCGCGCTTCCGTCGGTGTCGGTGTGGTCTGGCAGTCTCCCTTCGGTTCATTGCGCCTGGATTACGCGATCCCGGTTCTCAAGGAAGACTTCGACAAAACGCAGAACTTCAAGTTTGGCATCAACAACCAATTCTGATATCGGCAGTCCGGAACTGTAAGACTCAATTCCGTTCTGGAGCATTGCCGATGGAGCAAAACGTTTTTTTTCTGCCCCATGAAGGTCTGAAGCTCGCTGAGCTGGCAGAGTTTCTTGGGGCGGAACTTGCCAATTCCGACCACGCCGATGTTATTGTCAGGTCCGTTGCCCCGATCCACAGGGCGCGGGCGGGTGATGTCTGTTATATCCTGTCGCGCCGCAACCGCGACGAACTGGCGACATGCGAAGCCTCGGCGGTGATCTGCGACAAGGCGCTCGTCGATCTCGTACCTCCGCATATCCCGGTTATCTTGTCGTCCAATCCGCATGCCGCCTTCGCGATGGCGGGCGGCCTGTTTTATCCCGCTGCGTTGCGTCCGGTGGTCTTTTCCTCAGTTGAAAGCGAGATCGCGCCAAGCGCGGTGATCGGCCCGAGTGCCAAGCTTGAAAAGGGCGTGATCGTCGAGCCGATGGCCGTCATCGGTGCGCATGCCGAGATCGGCGAGGGGACGCGTATCGGCGCACACAGTATCATTGGTCCGAATGTCAAAATCGGCCGCGATTGTTCGATTGCGGCCGGCGCGAGCGTGCTCTGCGCATTGGTCGGCAATGGCGTCATCATCCATAACGGCGCCCGCATCGGCCAGGATGGTTTCGGTTACGCCCCTGGACCGCGCGGCATGATCAAGATCGTCCAGATCGGCCGAGTGATCATCCAGGACAATGTCGAGATCGGCGCCAACACCACGATCGACCGCGGCGCCATGGACGATACGGTCATCGGTGAAGGCACCAAGATCGACAACCAGGTGCAGATCGGCCACAACGTTCAAATCGGTCGCCACTGCGCCATCGTCGCGCAGGTCGGCATCGCCGGCAGCGCGAAGATCGGCAACGGCGTTCAGATCGGCGGCCAGGTCGGCATCAAGGGGCATGTCACGATCGGTGACGGCGTGCAGATCGCTGCCAAAAGCGGTATCATGACCGACCTTGCCGCCGGCGGGCAATATGGCGGTATACCGGCTCGTCCGCTAAAAGACTATCTGAGAGAGGCCGCACAACAAGTGTCGAAGTCCAAGTTGCGCGGCCGGAACCCTGGAGGCAAGGAAAATGACTGAAGAAGCCACGACAACGCTTTCTTCGGCGGACATCATCGAGATTATGAAGCTGCTGCCGCATCGTTACCCCTTCCTCATGGTCGACAAGATCATCGAGATCGACGGCGACAACAGCGCGATCGGCATCAAGAATGTCACGGTGAACGAACCGCATTTCACCGGCCATTTTCCGGAGGCTCCGATCATGCCGGGCGTTCTCCTGATCGAGGGCATGGCGCAGACTGCGGGCGCGATCTGTGCAAAGAAGGAAGGCCAGCCGGGTAACCTCGTCTACTTCATGACCATCGAGAATGCGCGCTTTCGCAAGCCTGTCGTTCCCGGCGATCGCGTCGAATTCCATGTCAGGAAGCACAAGCAACGCGGCAATATCTGGAAATTCCATTGCGACGCCAAGGTTGACGGCGCGCTTGTCGCCGAAGCCGATATCGGCGCGATGATCGTTCGTAAGGAACAGGCATGAGCACTATCGCCGAAAGCGCCCATATTCATCCGATGGCTGTCGTCGAAGACGGGGCTGTTATCGGTGAGGGCGTCAAGATCGGTCCGTTCTGCCATGTTGGGCCGCACGTCGTCCTGCATGAAAATGTCGAGCTCTTGTCGCATGCGGTCGTCACCGGCCGCACCGTGATCGGCAACGGCACGCGCATCTTTCCTATGGCCGTCATCGGCGGCGATCCGCAGAGCGTGCATCACGGCGGCGAGGAGACGACGCTTTCGGTCGGCGTCAACTGCACGATCCGCGAAGGCGTGACGATGAACACCGGCACGGCCGATTTTGGCGGCGAGACGATCGTCGGCGATAACAACCTCTTCCTTGCTAATTCCCATGTCGCGCATGACTGCAGGGTCGGCAATCACGTGATCATGTCGAACAATGTCATGCTCGCCGGCCATGTCGTCATCGAGGATCGCGTCATCCTGGGTGGGGGCTCGGCCGTTCACCAGTTCACGCGCGTCGGCCGCCACGCCTTCGTCGGCGGGCTTTCGGCGGTGAGCTACGACGTCATTCCCTACGGCATGCTGAACGGTAATCCCGGGCTGCTGAGCGGCCTCAATGTCGTCGGCATGACGCGCGCCGGCGTCGACCGTGCCGTCATCCACAGGGTGCGTCGCGCTTATAAGTCGATCTTCGAAGGAACGGGTTCGGTCCGCGAAAACGCCGCCGCCATTCGCGACGATTATGCCGATTGCGAGCAGGCGGTCCACATCCTCGATTTCATCGCCGCCGACAGTGACCGCGCTCTCTCCTCGCCGACCCGGGGGCAGAAGGGCTAGTCCGTGGCTTTATCAGGCGAAACCGCTGCGGGCCGGCTGGCGATCATCGCCGGCGGCGGTCTTCTGCCTTCCTATGTCGCCGCAGCTGCGCGTGCGGCAGGTGAAAATCCCGTCATCGTTGCGCTAAAAGACGAAAGCGACCGGCGCTGGGAAGGTTATGACCATGCCGTTATCGGCATCGGCGATTTCAAAGCTCTTGATGGCTTGCTCAACCGTTATGGCGTCGGCCGGGTCGTGATGTCGGGCAGCGTCGCCCGCCGGCCGGAATGGCGCGAGGTGCGCCCGACGCTGCGCATCCTGATGAAAGTGCCAGCCGCCATCCGGACCCTGCTGTCCGGCGGCGACGACACGGTTCTGCAGATGGTCATCCGGCTGATTGAAGGAAACGGCCGCCGCGTCGTCGGCGCCCATGAAATTGCCCCCGACCTCCTTGCCTCTGTCGGCCCGCTTGGTGCCGTCGTGCCCGGCGAGCAAGACAGGCGCGATATCAGCCGCGCAGCCGAAGCCGCAGACATGCTCGGCCGGCTCGATGTCGGGCAGGGCGCCATCAGCATCGGCGGGCGTGTCGTTGCGCTGGAAGGTCTAGAGGGCACCGATGAGATGCTGGACCGTGTCGCAAGTCTCAGAGCCGCCGGGCGGATTTCGCCGCGGCGGCGCGGCGCGCTCGTCAAGCTCTGCAAGCCACAGCAGGATATCCGCGCCGACCTGCCGGCGATCGGCGTTTCCACTGTGCTGAACGCGGCGAAAGCCGGTCTTGCCGGAATCGCGGTGGAGGCCGGCCGCTCGCTGGTGCTCGACCGTGCCGCCGTCATCAAGGCTGCCGATGAGGCCGGACTCTTTGTCTGCGGCATCGATCGTGGGCTGCCGGCATGGGGGCTCGAATGAACGGGGCGCCGCTGAAGATCGCCGTCATTGCCGGTGAGGTCTCGGGTGATCTGCTCGGTGCTGATCTCATCGCTGCCCTGAAGCGGATTCATGCCGGCCCGGTGGAGCTTGTCGGCGTCGGCGGCGAGGGGTTGCAGGCCGAGGGCCTGAGATCCCTGTTCGATTTCTCCGAGCTGTCGATCATGGGCATCACCCAGGTGCTGAGCCGGCTGCCAAAGCTCTATACCCTGATCCGCCAGACGACCGCCGCCATCATCGCTGCAAAGCCTGACATTCTCCTCATTATCGACAGCCCGGATTTCACCCATCGCGTCGCCAAGCGGGTCCGCACCGCGCTGCCGGACCTGCCTGTCGTCAATTATGTCTGTCCGAGCGTCTGGGCCTGGAAGGAATATCGCGCCACGCGCATGCTTGCCTATGTCGATCATGTGCTCGCCGTCCTGCCCTTCGAGCCGGCAACGATGCAGCGCCTCAACGGCCCGGCAACCACCTATGTCGGTCATCGCCTGACCGCCGACCCTGCGCTGTTGGAAACCCGGCGCCTGCGCGCCGGCAGGCAGCCCGGCAACGGCCCGATCCTTCTTCTGCCCGGCTCACGCTCCTCCGAAATTCAGAAGCTCCTGCCGCATTTCGAAGTCGCCGCAAGCGAACTTGCCGCCCGCAATGGGCCGATGCGCTTTATTCTGCCGACGGTGACGCACAGGCAAGCGCTGGTTCGCCAATTGACGGCAGCATGGGAAGTAAAGCCGGAGATCGTGGTCGGCGCGGAAGCAAAATGGCAGGCCTTCGCTGAAGCCGATGCAGCCATGGCGGCATCCGGAACTGTCATTCTTGAACTGGCGCTTGCCGATGTTCCCGTCGTCTCCGCCTACAAGGTCGACTGGATCATGCGTCTGCTGACATCGGGCATCAAGACCTGGACAGGCGCGCTGCCAAACCTGATTGCCGATTACGCGGTCGTGCCGGAATACCTGAACGATATCGTTCGCGGCGCAAGTTTCGCACGCTGGATAGAAAGACTGTCAGCCGATACCTACCAGCTCAAGGCGATGAAGGAAGGTTATGATCTTATCTGGCAGCGCATGCAGACCGAAAAACCGCCCGGCGAACATGCCGCCGAAATCCTTCTCGACGTGCTGAAAATGAAAAAACCCGGTCGCTTCTGAAGTGACCGGGTTTTTCGTTGGTTGGGGAAGCGATCAGCGCTTCGAAACCGGAATGTAGTCACGCTTCGGTTCGCCGACATAGAGCTGGCGCGGACGGCCGATGCGCTGCTCCGGATCCTCGATCATCTCGTTCCACTGCGCGATCCAGCCGACGGTGCGGGCAAGCGCGAAGAGCACGGTGAACATCGTCGTGGGGAAGCCCAGCGCCTTCAGCGTGATGCCGGAATAGAAGTCGATGTTCGGATAGAGCTTCTTTTCGATGAAATATTCGTCGGTGAGCGCGATGCGCTCAAGCTCCATCGCCACTTCGAGCAACGGATCGTCCTTGATGCCGAGTTCGCCGAGCACCTCATGCGTCGTCTTCTGCATGATCTTGGCGCGCGGATCATAGTTCTTGTAGACGCGGTGACCGAAGCCCATCAGGCGGAACGGATCGTTCTTGTCCTTGGCGCGGGCGATATATTCCGGAATGTGGTCGACTGAGCCGATCTCATGCAGCATGTTGAGCGCTGCTTCGTTGGCGCCGCCATGCGCAGGCCCCCACAGGCAGGCGATGCCGGCTGCGATGCAGGCGAACGGATTGGCGCCCGACGAACCGGCGAGACGCACGGTCGAAGTCGAGGCGTTCTGCTCGTGATCGGCATGCAGGATGAAGATCCGATCCATGGCGCGGGCAAGCACCGGATTGACCACATATTCTTCGCAAGGCACGGCAAAACACATGCGCAGGAAGTTCGAGGCGTAGTCGAGATCGTTCTTCGGATAAACGAAGGGCTGGCCGATATGGTATTTGTAAGCCATGGCCGCAAGCGTCGGCATCTTGGCGATCATGCGCAGGCTGGCGACCATGCGCTGGTGCGGATCGGTGATGTCGGTTGAGTCATGATAGAAAGCCGACAGTGCGCCGACGCAGCCGCACATGACGGCCATCGGATGGGCGTCGCGGCGGAAGCCGGTGAAGAACCGGCTCATCTGCTCGTGCACCATGGTGTGGTGCGTGACGCGATAATCGAAATCTTTCTTCTGTACGGTGGTCGGCAGTTCGCCGTAGAGAAGCAGATAGCAGACCTCGAGGAAGTCGCCATGCTCGGCCAGTTGCTCGATCGGATAGCCGCGATGCAGCAGCACACCTTCGTCGCCGTCGATGTAGGTGATTTTCGATTCACAGGATGCGGTCGAGGTGAAACCCGGATCGTACGTGAAGGAAGCCGTGTTCTTGTAAAGGGCACCGATATCGATGACGCTCGGGCCGATCGTGCCGCTTTTGACGGCTAGGTCGACAGATTTGTCACCGATTTTTATTGTAGCGCTTTGATCCGTCATGCTGATCCTCCGAAATGGCGGTGGCGCCATAAAAGCGCCATAGGGGTTAAGCGTCCTTACCGATAGCTATATGATCGTGAAGCTAATGCCAAGTTACCGTGCCGGCATTTTGTGCATTGCGGTATCACCTTTTAGGCACTGCAGCGATGAGCCCCGTGCATATCGGAAGCCGATGATTCGCTTAGTCTTTTGGCGCTGGCGATTTTCCCTCATATTTCAATCGATTATCCTTGCCGGATTTGATTAGAGAATGCATTCTGGCCGTCTTCGCGGGTGACCTTGGGCGGCACATGCAGGAAGTGACGACAGTCGAATTGCGGCCGGAAGCAGGCGCCGGCTCAGCCGGTCCCTCCGGTTTTTCGCCGCCTATCGTGGTGATACGGCCGACCAGGACGCAGTCGACGACATCTTTGCGCCACCGGCTGCTCGCCGCAGCCCGGCAATCGATTGGCGCCGGCATGCGCATGCTGGGCGAGGAGGCGGATCATGGCCGCTTGCTGCTTTTTTCGCCGGTGTTTCTCGGCGCCGGGGCGGCCTTCTGGTTTGTTGCGGCATCCGAATTTCCGCTTGTTGCATCGCTGCTCTCTCTGTTGGTGCTGACGATCGCGGTTCTCATCGTCGGCCGCAGCCGGGCGGCATTGCGGGCGACGCTGCTGGCGCCTGCACTCGTGGCCGGCGGCATGCTCTGCGCACAATTCGAGAGCTGGCGGGCTTCGACGGTGATCCTCGATTCCTCGGTGACGACGACAGTGACCGGCCGAGTTGAGCGGCGAGAAGGCGACGGCCGTGGGCGCTGGCGCTACATTCTTGCCGTCACCGGCACGGAGGCGCCGGAGTTGAAGCGGCCGCCGGGACGCATAACCGCGATCGTCCGCGGCGCCGACATGCCTTTCGACATCGGCGACCTCATCACCGGCAGGGCACGACTGACGCCGCCGGCAGGCCCCGCACTTCCCGAGCTCAACGACTTCTCCTTCGGTGCCTATTTCGATGGCATCGGCGCCAACGGCTTCTTCTACGGTGCGCCAGAGAAGGATCTGGAGGCGGGTCCGCAGGCTGCCAGATCGACATCGGCAGCTCTGCTGGAATGGCTTTACCACCTGCGCAGTAGCATTGGCGACCGCATACGATCGATCCTGCCCGGCGACACCGGCGCTTTTGCCGCTGCTTTGGTGACCGACGAGCGACGCGCCATCTCGAATGCGACGACGGAGGCGCTGCGCCAGTCCGGCCTTGCTCATATTGTCGCGATCTCCGGCCTCAACATGGCGCTGTCGGCCGGCATCTTCTTCGTCGGCTTCCGGATGCTGCTCAGCCTTTTTCCGGGCGTCGCTCAGGCCTATCCGACAAAGAAGATCGCCGCCGCCGGCGCGCTCAGCGCCGTCACCGCCTACTACCTGATTTCCGGCTTCGGGGTCTCGGCCGAACGTGCCTTCATCATGATGGCGATCATGCTGGTCGCCGTCTTCTTCGACCGGCCGTCGATCAGCCTGCGCAATGTCGTTCTCTCGGCGCTCGTCATCATCGCCATTTCGCCGTCCGAAGTCTTGGGCCCGAGCTTCCAGATGTCCTTTGCCGCGACATTGGCACTCGTATCGGGTTATCAACTGTGGAAGGACCGGCGCGTCCGCGAAAACGCCTTGCTGAAACTGCCGGTCTTCCGACCGGTCGTTGCCGTCGCCGGCTTCTTCGGCGGCGTCTTCCTGACCTCGCTGATCGGCGGTTTTTCCACGGCGCTGTTTTCGATCGAACATTTTCATCGCCTGACCGCTTACGGGCTGCCGGCAAATCTCGCGACGATGCCGATCATCTCCTTCATCGTCATGCCGGCCGGGCTGCTGGCGATGTTGCTCATGCCGTTCGGTCTGGACGTTCCGCTCTGGAAGGTGGTCGGCCTCGGCCTCGACCTGGTGATTGCGGTCGCCAAAACGGTGTCCGGTTGGGGCGGTGATATCGGCATCGGCCGCTTGCCGGCTTGGTATTTCGCTGTCGCCGTGGCCGGCTTTCTGCTGCTGACGCTGCTGCGCACCCGGCTGCGCCATATCGGCACATCGATTATCGCCGTCTCTACGCTCGGCGTGCTGCTTCTGCCGCTTCCCCGGGCGCCGGATCTGGTGATTTCGGAGGATGGCAGTCTCGTCGCAGTGGTCGCGGCTGCGGCAATCGCTTCCAACCGCGAAAACCCGCCGGATTTCATCTTCGATCAGTGGCAGAGAGCACTTGTCCTGCCGACGCATTTCCCGCCGAAAATGCTGGATGGTCCCGCTGTCCCGCCGGAGGGAGACGACCGCCGCGTCAGGCTTTCCCGCGATCAGCAGAATGAAGCGAGGGCGGCGATGCGGGCGGCTGTCGCCGGTGGTGAAGCAAACCGCTTTTCCTGCGTCAAAAAGGCCTGGTGCACATCAAGGCTCGGCAATGGTCATGTGGTTGCCGTCATCGACAACGCTGCCTATCTCGGTCCGGCTTGCGACGCGGCGGATATCGTCGTGACGTCGGTCCGCCTGCGGTTCAACAGCTGCCGATCAGGAGCGACGCTCTTTACCGGTGAGACGCTGCGCAGGACTGGCTCCGTCGAGCTGCGCTTCGCCGATGCCGGCCTGGAGGTCGTGACCGCATTCGAAACCCTGTCGCGCCCATGGAAGCGCCATCGCGCCTATGACTGGCGCAGCAACAGTTTTGCCGAATCCGGCCTCTCCAATGTCAGTGATAGCGGCGAATGAGGCCGACGAGCTTGCCCTGCACCTTGACGCGGTCCGGCCCGAAAATCCGGGTCTCATAAGCCGGATTGGCAGCCTCCAGCGCGATCGAGGCGCCCTTGCGGCGGAAACGTTTGAGCGTCGCTTCTTCGTCATCGACCAGGGCAACGACAATGTCGCCGGGACTTGCGGTGCTGCCGTTGCGGATGATTACCGTGTCGCCGTCGAAGATGCCGGCGTCGATCATCGAATCGCCCTTGACCTCCAGCGCATAATGTTCGCCGGAGCCGAGCATGTCTGCGGGAACGACGATGTCGTGGGTGTTATTCTGGATCGCCGAGATCGGAACGCCGGCAGCGATCCGGCCCATGACCGGCACGGAGACGGAGTTGCCGTTATCGGCGACCGGTTTTGCAGGAGCGGGGGCGGCGACCGGCTGCGGCTTGCCGAGGCTGCCCTCGATGACGCTTGGCGAAAAGCCGCGCCGGGGCTGGATGCTCGGGCTGTAGGCCTCCGGAAGCTTGATGACCTCGAGCGCCCGGGCGCGGTTCGGTAGGCGGCGAATGAAGCCACGCTCTTCAAGCGCTGTGATCAAACGATGAATGCCGGATTTCGAGGCCAGATCCAGGGCATCCTTCATTTCGTCGAAAGAGGGCGGAATGCCGGATTCCTTCATGCGCTCATGAATGAAAAGCAGGAGCTCCTGTTGTTTGCGCGTGAGCATCGACGTGTGACCCCTTGATTGAAACAAATCCAGAACAGAACACTATATGTTCCATATGTGTTCCGCAAGTAGCTAAATTTCCGTAAAACTTGCCGCCAACTCGTTGAGTTTTTTATTTTCATTCGCCGGATTGGCGCACATGTCTTGCATTGAAGGTGGCGCTGTCGCACCCTCTTGGCGTTTCAGGGAGGGATATCATGAACGAGCACTCGGCCAAACCGCACCCGCTGGATCATGTCGTGCTGCCCGTTGTCAATATCGACCTGGCGCGCGAAAGGCTCGGCAAGCTTGGCTTCACCGTTGCCGCCGATGCCCGCCATCCCTTCGGAACGGAGAATGCCTGCGTCTTCTTTGCCGACAAGACCTATCTGGAGCCGCTCGGTATCGCCAGCCGCGAGGAGAGCGAGGCATCGGCGCGGCAAGGCAATGTCTTCACCGCCCGCAATCGGGCCTTCCGCTTCCGCTGTGGCGAGGAGGGGCTTTCGGCGGTGGCGTTCGGCACCGAGGATGCCGGCCGCGCTCATCGGAGCTTCGTCGGCAGCGGATCGAGCGCCGGCGACATGCTGCAGTTCAGCCGGCCGATGAAAATGCCGGACGGTTCCGAGACCATGGCCGGCTTCAAGCTGGCCTTTGCCGCTGAGTTGCGCGCGCCGGATTTCTTCCTCTTCTGTGTTGAGCGCATCAATCCTCTGCCGGCCGATCGCGGTGCGCTAGAGACGCATGCCAATGGCGTCACCGGCATTGCCGAGATCGCGCTTTGCGCGCCGGACCCCTCTGCATTCGCCGCCTTCGTCAGCCTTGCAACGGCGCAATCGGCCGTCGAGAAAACCGGTTTCGGCGTTAATATCGCGGCGCCGAATGCGAAAATCAGCCTGATGACGCCGGAAGGGCTGGAGGCCTATTTCGAGATCGCCGTCGCATCCGCCGACCGCGGCCTGCGCGGCCGGGCTATCCTCTTTGCCGTCACCGATCTTGCCGTGACAGAAGCGCATTTGGCTGCTAACGGAGTGACCTACACGCGCAAGAACAATCGCATTCTGGTGAAGCCCGCGCCCGGGCAGGGCACGCTCTTCGCCTTCGAGGAAACACGATGAGCACTGATACGAATTCCGAAGTCAGGATCGGCGAGGGCGCAGGCCAGGTCACATTTTCCAATACCGGCCGCCTGTCGCTGATTGCCGGCCCTTGCCAGATGGAGAGCCGCGACCACGCCTTCATGGTTGCCGGCACACTGAAGGAGCTTTGCGCCAAACTCGGCATCGGTCTCGTCTACAAGAGCTCCTTCGATAAGGCAAACCGCACCTCGCTCTCTGCCGAACGCGGCATCGGGCTTGAAAAGGGCATGCAGATCTTCGCCGACCTGAAGAAGGAGTTCGGTTTTCCCGTCCTGACCGACGTCCACACCGCCGAGCAATGCGCCGCGGTGGCAAAAGTGGTCGATGTCCTGCAGATCCCGGCTTTCCTCTGCCGCCAGACCGACCTTCTGATCGCCGCCGCCGAGACCGGCCGCGCCGTCAATGTCAAGAAGGGCCAGTTCCTCGCTCCCTGGGATATGAAAAACGTCCTGAAGAAGCTCAATGCCAGCGGCAATCCGAACGTGCTGCTGTGCGAACGCGGCGCCTCCTTCGGTTATAACACTTTGGTCTCCGACATGCGCTCGCTGCCGATCATGGCGTCGATGGGCGCGCCGGTTGTTTTCGATGCAACGCATTCCGTGGCGCAGCCGGGCGGGCAGGGCGATTCCTCCGGTGGTCAGCGGGAATTTGTGGAAACGCTGGCGCGCGCAGCGGTGGCGACCGGTATCGCCGGCGTGTTCGTCGAAACCCATCAGGACCCCGACAACGCACCGTCCGACGGCCCGAACATGGTCTATCTCAAAGACATGCCGCGGCTTTTGGAAAAGCTGCTCGCCTTCGATGCTGTCGCCAAGGGCTGACAGTCAAAAGCCTGACATGTTCGTGCTATAGCGACGTTCAGACATGCAGGTCGAGGGTGTCGCAATGCGCCATTGTAATTTGCACGCCTTCGATTATGACAGGCTTCGAACGATTGATCACCCACCGAGCAGGAAGAACCCATGACTGCAATCACCGATATCATCGCCCGCGAGATTCTCGATAGCCGTGGCAACCCCACCGTCGAAGTTGATGTCTATCTCGAAGACGGCAGCATGGGCCGCGCGGCCGTTCCCTCGGGCGCTTCGACCGGCGCGCATGAGGCGGTCGAGCTGCGCGACGGCGGCAAGCGCTACCTCGGCAAGGGTGTGCAAAAGGCGGTCGATGCCGCCAACACCGAGATCTTCGACGCGATCGGCGGCATCGATGCCGAAAACCAGATCCAGATCGACAACATCATGATCGAGCTCGACGGCACGCCGAACAAGTCGCGCCTCGGCGCCAACGCCATTCTCGGCGTATCGCTGGCCGTCGCCAAGGCTGCCGCCCAGGCCTCCGGCCTGCCGCTCTACCGTTATGTCGGCGGCGCGTCCGCGTGCCTGCTTCCGGTTCCGATGATGAACATCATCAACGGCGGCGCCCATGCCGACAATCCTATCGATTTCCAGGAATTCATGATCCTGCCGGTCGGCGCCGATACGATCGCTGAAGCCGTACGCATGGGTTCGGAAGTCTTCCATACGCTCCGCAAGGAACTGGCCGCGCAGGGCCACAACACCAATGTCGGCGACGAAGGCGGTTTTGCACCCGGCCTGAAGAGCGCGCCCGAGGCTCTCGACTTCATCATGAAGTCGATCGAGAAAGCCGGCTATACACCGGGCGACGACATGTGCCTCGGCCTTGACTGCGCCTCGACGGAATTCTTCAAGGACGGCAAGTACGTTCTTGAAGGCGAGGGCCGCACGCTCGAATCGGGCGCCCTGGCCGAATATCTGGCCGAACTCGCTGCTAAGTACCCGATCATCTCGATCGAGGACGGCATGGCCGAAGACGACTGGGACGGCTGGAAGACGCTGACCGACTTGGCCGGCAAGAAGACCCAGCTCGTCGGCGACGATCTCTTCGTCACCAACTCCGCTCGTCTTCGCGACGGCATTCGCATGGGCGTCGCCAATTCGATCCTCGTCAAGGTCAACCAGATCGGCTCGCTGACGGAAACGCTCGACGCCGTCAACACGGCGCACAAGGCAGCCTATACCGCCGTCATGTCCCACCGCTCCGGCGAAACCGAAGATTCGACCATCGCCGACCTCGCGGTCGCCACCAACTGCGGCCAGATCAAGACCGGCTCACTGTCGCGTTCCGACCGCCTCGCCAAGTACAACCAGCTGATCCGCATCGAGGAGGGCCTGGGCCCGCAGGCTCAGTATGCCGGCCGCTCGATCATCCGCGCCTGATCGAATCTGATTTTCAAACGGCTTGAGCCCGCGCCTCTCCGGCGCGGGTTTTTTGTTGCCCGTCTTTACGGTCAATGAACGGTTAATCTCTGCGCGTTATGCTGAACGAATTGGTAATGCGTTCAAGAGCATGCGTGTATGTGGACAAAGCATCATAAGAAGAGAAAGTTCGGCCGCTTCGTCATTCCGGCCATGACGGTCGCCTTCCTTTCCTATTTCGGTTATCATTGCATTCATGGCGATTACGGCCTGCGCGCAACAGAGACGTTCGAGCATCAGCGTGTCGCGCGTGAAAAAGAGCTTGCGATCTTGAAGGCGAAGCGCGAACATCTGGAAAATCAGGTCGCGCTGCTGAGTGACGGCTCGCTCGACAAGGATATGCTGGACGAAAAAGCGCGCTATCAGCTCAACATGTCGCGCGCGGACGAGATCGTCATATTCAACCATTATTCCAATTAACTGAAATCAGGTTAATTGGTATTTCCGAAATGTAATCAACTGTTTAGTGCTGAATATGAGCCATGCAATTATGGCATTGCTGTGGTCATCTTTCTTCCCTATGGTACGCGCCACCAAGAACCGACAAACCCATAGGGAGGGTTGAATGGCGCCGCGAAAGACCGCGACCGTTTCCAGCCGCAAAACTGCAGCAAAACCGGCAGCCAAAGCATCGAATGGAGGCCCGGTAGCCGACTTCGATCGCGATGAAGAGCTCAAGGCCTATCGCGAGATGCTGATGATCCGCCGCTTCGAGGAGAAGGCCGGCCAACTTTACGGCATGGGCTTCATCGGCGGCTTTTGCCACCTCTACATCGGTCAGGAAGCTGTCGTCGTCGGCATGCAGATGGCGCAGAAGGAAGGCGACCAGGTCATCACCGCCTATCGCGACCACGGCCACATGCTGGCAACCGGCATGGAAGCGCGCGGCGTCATGGCGGAACTGACCGGGCGCCGCAGCGGCTATTCCCACGGGAAGGGCGGCTCGATGCACATGTTCTCGAAAGAAAAGCATTTCTACGGCGGTCACGGCATCGTCGGTGCCCAGGTTTCACTCGGAACCGGTCTTGCCTTTGCCAACCATTACCGCGGCAACGGCAATGTCTCGATCGCCTATTTCGGCGACGGCGCCGCCAACCAGGGCCAGGTCTACGAGAGCTTCAACATGGCGGCCCTCTGGAAGCTGCCGATCGTCTATATCGTCGAGAACAACCGCTACGCCATGGGCACGTCGACGGCGCGCGCCACCGCCCAGTCGAACTACTCGCTGCGCGGTTCCGGCTTCGGCATCCCCGGCATTCAGGTCGATGGCATGGACGTTCGCGCCGTCAAGGCGGCGGCCGACGAGGCGCTCGAACATTGCCGCTCCGGCAAGGGTCCGATCATTCTCGAAATGCTGACCTATCGTTATCGCGGTCACTCCATGTCCGACCCGGCGAAGTATCGCTCCAAGGACGAAGTGCAGAAGATGCGCTCCGAACATGACCCGATCGAACAGGTGAAAGCACGCCTCGTCGAAAAGGGCTGGGCTTCCGAAGACGATCTGAAGGCGATCGACAAGGATGTCCGCGACATCGTCGCCGACAGCGCCGACTTCGCCCAGGCCGATCCGGAGCCGGATGCATCCGAGCTCTACACCGACATTCTGCTCTAATCGGGGAGGGAACCCATGCCTATCGATATCCTCATGCCCGCCCTCTCTCCGACGATGGAAGAAGGCACGCTGTCCAAATGGCTGAAACAGGAAGGTGACAAGGTCACCTCCGGCGACGTGATTGCCGAAATCGAAACCGACAAGGCGACGATGGAAGTCGAAGCCATCGACGAAGGCGTCATCGGCAAGCTGCTCGTCGACGCCGGCACCGAAGGCGTCAAGGTCAACACCAAGATCGCCGTGCTGTTGCAGGACGGCGAATCCGCCGCGGATATCTCCGCCGCCAAACCGGCCGCCGCTGCCGCCCCAGCGGTTGCCCAGGAAGAAAAGCCGACCAACACCGGTTCTGCTGCAGCGCCGCTTCCGGCCGAGCCGAAGGGCGTCGTGCCGAATGACCCGGAAATTCCGGCCGGCACCGAAATGGTGTCGACCACCGTGCGCGAAGCGCTCCGCGACGCCATGGCCGAGGAAATGCGCGCCAGCGAAGATGTCTTCGTCATGGGCGAGGAAGTCGCCGAATATCAGGGCGCCTACAAGGTCACACAGGGCCTGCTGCAGGAATTCGGCCCTCGTCGTGTCATCGATACGCCTATCACCGAGCACGGTTTTGCCGGCGTCGGTGTCGGCGCCGCAATGGCCGGCCTTCGCCCGATCGTCGAATTTATGACCTTCAACTTCGCCATGCAGGCGATCGACCATATCATCAACTCCGCCGCCAAGACGCTCTATATGTCCGGCGGTCAGATGGGCGCGCCGATCGTCTTTCGCGGCCCGAATGGCGCCGCCGCCCGTGTCGGCGCCCAGCACAGCCAGGACTATGCTGCCTGGTACAGCGCAATCCCCGGCCTGAAGGTCGTCATGCCCTACACGGCATCCGACGCCAAGGGCCTGCTCAAGGCTGCGATCCGCGATCCGAATCCGGTGATCTTCCTCGAGAACGAAATTCTCTACGGCCAGCACTTCGATGTGCCGAAGCTCGACAATTTCGTCCTGCCGATCGGCAAGGCTCGCATCCATCGTCCGGGCAAGGACGTAACCGTGGTCTCCTTCGGCATCGGCATGACTTATGCGACGAAGGCCGTCGCCGAACTCGAAAAGATCGGCATAGACGTCGAACTGATCGACCTTCGCACCATCCGCCCGATGGATCTGCCGACTGTGATCGAATCGGTGAAGAAGACCGGTCGTCTGGTCACCGTCGAGGAAGGTTATCCGCAGTCTTCCGTCGGCACCGAAATCGCCACCCGCGTCATGCAGCAGGCCTTCGATTATCTCGATGCGCCGATCCTGACGGTTGCCGGCAAGGACGTGCCGATGCCCTACGCCGCCAATCTCGAAAAGCTGGCGCTTCCGAGCGTCGGTGAAGTCGTCGATGCGGTGAAGGCTGTTTGTTACAAATAAGGGGAGGGTATCTCGATGCCGATCAATATCACGATGCCCGCCCTCTCTCCGACCATGGAAGAAGGCAATCTTTCCAAATGGCTGGTCAAGGAAGGCGACACGGTCAAGTCTGGCGATGTGATCGCCGAGATCGAGACCGACAAGGCGACGATGGAAGTCGAAGCCGTCGATGAAGGCACGGTCGCCAAACTTGTCGTTGCCGCCGGCACCGAAGGCGTCAAGGTCAATGCGCTGATCGCCGTTCTCGCCGCCGATGGCGAGGATGTCGCCGCCGCCGCAAGCGGCGCGGGCTCGCCCGCTCCGGCGCAGAAGGCCGAAGCCGCACCGGCCGCAAAAGAGGCTGCACCGGCCCAGTCCGCTCCGGCTGCAGCACCGGCACCTGCCGCTGCACCTGCATCGGTTTCACCAGACGGCAGTCGCACCTTCTCTTCCCCGCTTGCCCGCAGGCTCGCCAAGGAGGCCGGTATCGACCTTTCGGCTGTCGCGGGCTCCGGCCCGCATGGCCGCGTCGTCAAGAACGACGTCGAAGCCGCCGTTGCCGGTGGTGGCGCCAAGGCCGCCACACCCGCAGCTACCGCTCCGCAAGCTGCTGCGGCTCCGGCTCCGGCCGCTGCAGCGCCGAAGGGCGCTTCCGAGGAGGCCGTGCTCAAGCTGTTCGAACCGGGTTCCTACGAGCTCGTGCCGCATGACGGCATGCGCAAGACGATCGCCAGACGCCTGGTCGAATCCAAGCAGACGATCCCGCATTTCTACGTCAGCGTCGATTGCGAGCTCGATGCTCTGATGGCGTTGCGCGCCCAGCTGAACGATGCAGCCCCGCGCAAGGATGGCGCTCCCGCCTACAAGCTCTCGGTCAACGACATGGTCATCAAGGCCATGGCGCTGTCGCTGCGCGACGTTCCGGATGCCAACGTCTCCTGGACCGACAACAACATGGTCAAGCACAAGTACGCCGATGTCGGCGTCGCCGTCTCGATCCCCGGCGGCCTGATCACCCCGATCATCCGCAAGGCCGAGCAGAAGACGCTGTCGGCGATCTCCAACGAGATGCGCGATCTCGGCAAGCGGGCCAAGGACCGCAAGCTGAAGCCCGAGGAATATCAGGGCGGCACCAGCTCGGTCTCGAACATGGGGATGATGGGCGTGAAGAACTTCGCCGCCGTCGTCAACCCGCCGCATGCGACCATCCTTGCGGTCGGCGCCGGCGAACAGCGGGTCGTCGTCAAGAAGGGCGAAATGGCTATCGCCACCGTGATGTCGGTCACGCTGTCGACCGACCATCGCTGCGTCGATGGCGCGCTCGGCGCCGAGCTGCTCCAGGCCTTCAAGGGCTATATCGAAAACCCGATGGGCATGCTGGTCTGACAACTGGGCGGAGGCGGAAATGACCAAGGCCGTTCTTTGTTATGGCGACTCGCTGACCTGGGGTTATGACGCCGAGACGATCGGCCGTCATGACTACAAGAATCGCTGGACGAGCGTGCTTCAGGCAGCGCTCGGCAGTGAGGCGCGTGTCATTGCCGAAGGCCTGAATGGTCGCACGACCGCTTTCGACGATCACCTGGCCGACTGCGACCGCAACGGTGCGCGCATTCTGCCGACGATCCTGCAGACGCACGCGCCGCTCGACCTCGTCATCCTTCTGCTCGGCACCAACGACATGAAGCCGGTCGTGGCCGGCTCGGCTTTTGCCGCCTGCCAGGGCATCAGCCGGCTCGTACGGCTGATCCGCAATCATGCCTGGCCCTTCGAATTCGACGGGCCGGAGATCCTGATCGTGGCGCCGCCGGCGATCTGCGCGACCGGCAATGTGCCTTTCGCCGCATCCTTTCCCGGCGGCATCGACGAATCGGCAAAGCTTGCAACCCTTTATCGTGATCTTGCCGACGAACTCGGCTGCGGCTTTTTCGACGGCAATTCCGTCGCCAGGACCACACCGATCGACGGCATTCACCTCGATGCGGAAAATACGCGTGCGCTCGGGCGTGGGCTGGAATCGATCGTACGGATGATGCTGGGGATCTGACCATGACCGCCTTCATCGCCCTGCGGCAGGCCTCACGGCGGGATGCCTCGGAGCTGGCGATCTTGGCGGATATTGCCTCGCACGGTTTTGCTTCCCGGCTCTGGTTCGCCGATGTGGCGAACGGCATCAGCGACACGCCCTTAGAGCGGGGCCGGCTGAAGATGAGCGAAGAGGAAGTTGTCGGCGGCTGGCAGGATGCCGTCATCGCCGAGGCCTATGGCGAGGTCGCGGGTGTGGCGATCGGCCATGCGCTGCAGGAAGGCATAGGCGATATCGAGGCGACGATTCCAGCGACCGAGCCGATGCTCGCCTTGCAGAAAACGGTAGTCGGAAGCTGGTTCGTCGGCAGTCTCGGCGTCTATCGCCATCTGCGCGGCATCGGCATCGGACGCAGGCTGCTGGAGGATCAGATCGACAGGGCCGATCGCCGCCCCGTCAGTCTCATTACCGCAAGTGATAACGAAGCGGCTCTGTCGCTTTATGGAAGAAACGGATTCCTGGAGGCTGCGCGCGCCGATGCCGTGCCGCTCTTCGAAAACAGCAAAAGACACGCGTGGGTGCTCATGACCCGCAGCGCAGCGTAACAAAGGCAGGAAACACATGGCTGAATCCTACGACGTCATCATCATCGGCTCCGGCCCCGGCGGCTATGTCGCCGCCATTCGCGCCAGCCAGCTCGGCCTCAAGACCGCGATTGTCGAGCGCGAGCATATGGGCGGCATCTGCCTGAACTGGGGCTGCATACCCACAAAGGCGCTGCTGCGCTCGGCCGAGGTGCTCGACCATGCTAATCACTTCAAGGATTACGGTCTCGTTCTCGAAGGCACGGTCAAGCCGGATGCCAAGGCCGTCGTCGGCCGCTCGCGCGCCGTCTCCGCCCGTCTCAATGCCGGCGTCGGCTTCCTGATGAAAAAGAACAAGATCGACATCATCTGGGGCGAGGGCAAGATAACCAAGCCTGGCGAGATCGTCGTCGGCAAGTCGTCAAAGCCCGCCGTCGAGCCGCAGCACCCGCTGCCGAAGAACGTCAAGGGCGAGGGCACCTATACCGCCAAGCATATCATCATCGCCACCGGCGCCCGCCCGCGCGCGCTGCCCGGCATCGAGCCTGATGGTAAACTGATCTGGACCTATTTCGAGGCGCTGAAGCCGGATGCACTGCCGAAGTCGCTGATCGTCATGGGTTCGGGCGCGATCGGTATCGAATTCGCAAGCTTCTATCGCTCGATGGGCGTCGACGTGACCGTTGTCGAAGTCATGCCGACCATCATGCCGGTCGAGGATGCCGAGATTACCGCCATCGCCCGCAAACAGCTTGAAAAGCGCGGCCTCAAGATCTTCACCAGCGCCAAGGTCACCAAGGTCGAGAAAGGTGCGGGCAGCATCACCGCGCATGTCGAGACCGCAGACGGCAAGGTCCAGCAGATCACTGCCGACCGGCTGATTTCGGCCGTCGGCGTTCAGGGCAACATCGAAAACCTCGGCCTCGAGGCGCTCGGCGTCAAGACCGACCGCGGCTGCGTCGTCATCGACGGTTACGGCAAGACCAGTGTCGCCGGCATCTATGCGATCGGCGATGTCGCCGGCCCGCCGATGCTGGCGCACAAGGCCGAGCATGAGGGCGTGGTCTGCGTCGAAAAGATCGCCGGCTTGGCGAACGTTCATCCCACTGATAAGGGCAAGGTCCCGGGCTGCACCTATTGCAATCCGCAGGTCGCCTCAGTCGGCATCACCGAAGCCAAGGCCAAGGAACAGGGCCGCGACATCCGCGTCGGCCGCTTCTCCTTCGCGGCGAACGGCAAGGCGATCGCGCTCGGCGAAGACCAGGGCATGGTGAAGGTGATCTTCGACAACAAGACCGGTGAGCTGCTCGGCGCCCACATGGTCGGCGCTGAAGTCACCGAGCTCATCCAGGGCTTCGTCGTCGCGATGAACCTCGAAACGACCGAGGAAGAACTGATGCACACCATCTTCCCGCATCCCACCGTTTCCGAAACGATGAAGGAAGCGGTTCTCGATGCTTACGGCCGTGTGCTGAACGCTTGATAATTTCCAAGGCCGCACTTTATCTCAGGGCGGCAAAGCCGTCCCGCCCGGGTGGCGTAAGCCATCCCCCGGGTTGGCCAAAACCATTCCCGTCGTGGCTTATTCCTCCGGGGTGGAAAAAACGAAAGGAAATCATCATGTCTATGGAGACACAGGCGTTGCTGGTGTTTTTGCTGATCGGCCTGGTCGCAGGCTTTCTCGCAAGTCTGGTCGTCGGTGGCGGCGGCTTGATAAGGTGCCTGCTGAGCGGCATCATCGGCGCCTTCGTCGGCGGTTATCTGTTCAGCGCGCTCGGTATTTCGCTGGGCATTGAAAATGCGCTGGTGGTACAGATCATCCACGCCACCGTCGGCGCCATCATCGTGGTGCTGATCGCCAGAGCGGTCGCTTGAGGCGCAACTGAAGGGCAGGGCAGAATGGAAAGTGTCGGCTGGATTTCGGCAATCATCATCGGCGGACTTGCGGGCTGGCTCGCCGGTAAGCTGATGGAAGCGCGATACGGGATTTTCCTGAACATCGTGCTCGGCATCGTCGGTTCGGTCGTCGCCAGCGCCGTGCTCGCGCAGTTTCATGTCGAAGTGGTCGGTGGGCGGCTCGGTTACTTCGTGACGGGTTTCCTCGGCGCCTGCCTGCTGATATTCCTGGCGCGGCTCGTGCGGCGCTAGATCCGGATGATTTGCCGCAAGGAGCGGTAGAAAGCTGATACTGCAATGGTGACCATTCTCGACACGATCAATCCTGACGCCAAGCGCGTGCGCCATCCCGAAAAGGCGCATCGGCCCGATACGGAAGTCATGCGCAAGCCGGACTGGATCCGCGTCAAGGCGCCGACCTCCAAGGGGTATGCCGAGACGCGCGCGATCGTGAAGGAGCACAAGCTCGTCACCGTCTGCGAAGAGGCCGGCTGCCCGAATATCGGCGAGTGCTGGGACAAGAAGCACGCCACTTTCATGATCATGGGCGAGATCTGTACTCGCGCCTGCGCCTTCTGCAACGTCGCCACCGGCAAGCCGAACGCGCTCGATATGGCCGAGCCGGAGAATGTCGCCAAGGCGGTCAAGGAGATGGGCCTATCCCACGTCGTCATCACCTCGGTCGACCGTGACGACCTGGAGGACGGCGGCGCCGAACACTTCGAAAAGGTGATCTGGGCGATCCGCGCAGCCTCGCCGATGACGACGATCGAGATCCTGACGCCGGATTTCCTGAAGAAGCCTGGTGCGCTGGAACGCGTTGTCGCCGCCAAGCCTGACGTTTTCAACCACAATATGGAAACGGTGCCCGGCAACTATCTGACGGTTCGCCCCGGCGCGCGCTATTTCCATTCGGTCCGCCTGCTGCAGCGGGTGAAGGAACTCGATCCCACCATGTTCACCAAATCGGGCATCATGGTCGGCCTCGGCGAGGAGCGCAACGAGGTGCTGCAGCTGATGGACGATCTGCGCACCGCCGACGTCGATTTCCTGACGATCGGCCAGTACCTGCAGCCGACCCGCAAACATCACAGGGTCGAAAGCTTCGTCACTCCAGACGAGTTCAAGTCTTATGAGACCGTCGCCTACAGCAAGGGCTTCCTGATGGTCGCCTCCAGCCCGCTGACCCGCTCCTCCCACCATGCCGGCGACGATTTCGCCCGGCTGAGAGCGGCGCGCGAAAAGAAGCTGCTGATCGCCGCCGAGTAAGAGCCGGCCTCAGGGTCGGCGTATCGCCCATTGCAGCGCGGGGTAGCTGCCGATCATCTGGAACGCGCCAACCTCGACTGCCTCGCGAACGGCGACAGCTACGCCACTGTGGGTATGCCCGAGAGTGTCGTGCCAATCGTCACCGGCGACAATACCGCCCGGTTTTACCTTACGCCTCAGCACTTTGAGCTCCTCGGCCGTGCCAGCATAGGAATGCGAAGAATCCAGATAGACCCAGTCAAGATGGTCGTCGGGAAGCTGCTCAAGGAAGGGTACTGAATAGGCCACATGCACCGATACGCTTGCGCCATGCGCATTCTTTTTGATACGTCGCGAAGCCACATCGTGGGCACGCCTAGTCGATAACCGGCCATTGGCGGTATAAATGCCCCAGTCCGGATAGCGATTTCCGAAAATCAACCACCAAGGGTCGACGAAATAGGCGGACTTCGGTCTGGCCCGGTCGAGCAGAATGGTCGAGAACAATCCGGTGAACACGCCAAGCTCAGCGCCGACACCACCCTTAGGAAGCAAATCACAGAGGAATTGTCTGCTCTTCAGTCGGTGGTCGAACAAAAATTCGGACTGTAGAAATTTATAGTCTAGAGGTGTGCTCCCGGCAAAAAGTATATCTTTTGCATTTGTGATGAAATGTTCTGTCAAAAAGCTCATGTGCGCCACCACCCATAATTGGGTGCCCCACATATAGGTTCAGTAGTCCGGTCTGGCAAGCAATGTTATTGGAATGTGCCATAACTATACTATATCGGCAAGATTAAGGATCGTCAGGGCAATCAGCCGGTGGAACAGACATCGAAATCCATGCCAATCCATGTCGTTGACCCGGTTCGTCCGGCGGAAATCGTCAGAAGCGCCGACCGTATCCTGGTGATCGGCTGCCCCGGCAGCGGCAAGAGCACGCTCGCAAAGCGGCTTTCGCGAGCCCTCGACCTTGGCTACATCTCCATGGACCGCGACTTCTATTGGCTGCCCGGCTGGAGAAAGAGGCCGCGCGACGAGATCGACCGCCTGATCGCCACTGCCGCGGCGGCGGAACGCTGGATCATGGATGGGACCGGCCTCAGCTCCTTCCATCTCCGCCTGCCACGCGCCGATGCGGTCATTTGGCTTCGCCCGCCAAGATATGCATGCCTCTACGGTATCGTCTCAAGAGCGTTTCGTTATTTTGGGCGCGACCGTCCCGAACTGCCCGCCGGATGCCCTGAAGGCCTCTCGCTGGATGCTCTCGCCTATATCTGGAATTTCGAGCGGGATGCGGTCCCCTTGATCGAGGCCGCCCTTCGGGACTATGGGCTTGCAAATTCCACTGTCGTCATAACATCACGCGCAGCAGCTAGCCGGCTCGCCGCTACTAGTGCTTAGGAACGTGACCGCATGAGCGTTTCCTTTCACCGGCTGATGGCCCACACTCCGAGCGAAGAGGCAGCAAAGGCGAGGGCGATGCGGAAGTTGTGAACGAACAGCCAGGTGTCGAGCTTCGCCGAAACCTGGTCGGCTGCCACCGCCTTTGCGCCGAAAGCGTCGTTGCTAGGCACAAAATAGGCCATCGTCAGCACGAGAATAGCGGCGATACAGCCCGCCTCGGCAAGCCAGAGGTTGCGCGTTGCCGCATTGCTCCAGTCGATCCAGAGCATGCCGGCCACCCCGATCAGCGTTGGGATCACGACGAGTGGAATGGCGCGTTGGATAAAGCCGCCATACCTGCCGAACGAGTCAAGGAAATCGGCGGGAGGCAGGCTCTTCCAGTGTCCGCCAAGGATGATTCCGATGGCGAGCATGACGCCCCCGAACCCCGCAGGACCGGCGATTGCCATGATTTTGAACAGCAGTGACATGTGGTTGCTTCCTTCTAATGATGCTCAAGCTGTGCAGATGCCGGCTACGGCGATCTTCTGAAACAGGTGCGGTCTTGCAACCGCGGATGCCGGATACGCGGCGACCTGGGCGCGGAAGTCGGGATGATTGAACGCAGCGCGGAATGCTTCATTCGATTGCCACACCGCATAGTTCAGATAAGCCATGCTTTGGCCGAGCGCTCGATGGAGCTGCGTCGAGATGAAGCCGGGCTGTCGCTTCATAAAATCAGCGTCACGGCTCCAGACTTCGAGGAAGCGCGACTCATCAGCGCGGTCGAGCGTGAAGAGATTGATCAGCACGACCGGGGTTGCATCGACATCGAGCTGGCGCTGGATCGGAAAATTCTCGTCAAGTGGTTGCATATGCGTCATTTAAGACTCCTTCATATTGGTATAATGATGTCAATCTGGTGTGATGCATACATATTAACTTGACATGATGATGTCAATAACGACATATGGTGACAGATGGATGAAGCGACACGAACCCCGATAGGCGAGGCCTTGACGGATCTGATCCTTTCGATGTTTCGGGTGAACAACTTGACCTTGATCTGGGGAGACCGACTAGTTGCGCCCTACGGGCTGACCTGCGCACGCTGGCAGATATTGGGGGCGATCGTGCATGCCGATCGGCCGCAGCCGGTGGCATGGCTCGCCCGGGACCTCGGTGCCAACCGCCAGAACGTGCAGCGCATCGTCAATGATCTGTACGGAGAAGGGCTGGTCGAATTCGAACCCAACCCGCATCACCGGCGAGCGCAACTCGTCGTGCTGACCGGGAAAGGACAGCAAGCTTACGATGCCGCGATCGCTGCCTACAATCCGCGCGTCAACGCCATGGCCGGAGGACTTTCACTTGCCGAAATCCAAACCGCGCATCGCGTTATGATGACGCTGCGGCACAGTCTCGAAGGAGAAATCGATGCGGAAAAGCACGACTGATCGTTACGGCACAATCGCCGTCACCATGCATTGGCTGACCGCGATAGTCTTGCTCGTTGCCCTTGTCTCCGGTTTCCGAGCCGGAAATGCCGTCGAGCCGCTCGCAAAGGCGGCGCTTCTCCGCGTGCATATCCCAGCAGCGATCATGGTTCTTTTGCTGACCGTGTGTCGCATCGCCTGGTGGTCGCTTTTCGATAAGAAACCGCTGCCAGCGAAGGGGGCACCCTCGTAGCAAGAGCGGTTGGCGCGCGTTGTTCATCTTGTCCTCTATGTCGTCATCCTCGGCATGATCGCGAGCGGTTTCGGCATGATCGCGCTGAGCGGCGCGGTGCAAGCCATATTCGGAGCTGGCACGGAATTGCCGGACTTCCACCTCTTTTCACCGCGCCTGCCACATGGGCTTGGGGCCAATCTACTGCTCGCGCTGCTCTTCACCCATGTTGGGGCGGCACTATTCCATCAGTTCATCCGCAGCGACGCGTTGCTCTGGCGCATGTGGTATGGGCGCTGAGAACGAAACTAGGCATCCCGGAACCGCGCTTGCGACGAGAAAGTCGCACCGCTGGCATGCCAATTCTTCAGCTAAAATCCCGTCGTCAGATGCGCGAGCTTCTTGATCTTCTCGGCCGGCCCGCTTAATTGCCGCCTATGCCGCAATTCGAAACCCATCGTCCCGTCCCGCACACACCCGAGCAGATGTTTGACCTCGTTGCCGATGTCGAGCGCTATCCGGAATTTCTGCCGCTCTGCGAGGCCCTGGCCATCAGGAGCCGCAAGGAGCGCGACGGCAAGATCCTGCTCGTCGCCGATATGACGGTCGGCTACAAGGCGATCCGCGAGACCTTCACGACCCAGGTGCTGCTGAACCGGGCCGAGCACGTTATCGAGGTCAAATATATCGATGGTCCGTTCAGATATCTCGACAATCGCTGGCATTTCGCCGAGACGCCGACCGGCGGCTGCACCGTCGATTTCTTCATCGACTATGAGTTCAAGAGCCGCATCCTCGGGGCGTTGATGGGCTCGATGTTCGACCGCGCCTTCCGCATGTTCACCGAAGCCTTCGAGACCAGGGCAAACCGGATCTACACGACGGCCTGACGCGGCGACTGCCGAAGGTGTCGTCAGCCGGCGAGGAGCGAGTGCACCATTTCCAGCGCCGTCCGGACGGTTGCCAGCCGAACCTCGCTGCGGCCGATATCGCCATAGAGCATCTTTCGATGGATGAGCGCGCCGGCGCGTGACTTGGCGGCGAGATGCACGAGGCCGACGGGTTTTTCGGGCGATCCGCCGCCGGGGCCGGCAATGCCGGTGACGGCAATGGCGATTGCGGCGCGCGAGCGGAAGAGGGCGCCATGCATCATCTGCCGCGCCGTTTCCTCCGACACCGCCCCGAAGCGCAGCAGCGTTTCCGCTTGCACGCCGAGCAATTCGATCTTCGCGGTATTGGTATAGGTCACGAAGCCGCGGTCGACGACGGCCGAGGAGCCCGATATCTCGGTCAGCGCGCCGGCGATCAATCCGCCGGTGCAGGATTCGGCGGTCGAGATCACCAGCCCGGCGGTGGTGAAGTCACGGATGATCGTCTCCGCCGCCGACAGAATATCCTGAGGAAAAAGGCTCATCATTTCCTCCCGCGATAGACGACGGTCGCCGTGGCGATCGCCGCGATGCCTTCGCGCCGGCCGACGAAGCCGATCGTCTCGTTGGTGGTCGCCTTGACCGAGCAGCGCTCGATATCGATACCGAGATAATCCGACAGTTTCGCCCGCATGGCTTGGCGATGCGGGCCGACCTTCGGCGCCTCGGCGATCAGCGAGACGTCGGCATTCATGATCGTGCCGCCGTGATCGCGCACGATCCGGGCGGCATGCTCGATGAAGATCCGCGACGCCGCGCCCTTCCATCGCGGGTCGGATGGCGGGAAATGATCGCCGATATCGCCGGCGCCGCAGGTGGCAAGCAGCGCGTCCGTCAGCGCATGCAGCGCGACGTCGGCATCGGAATGTCCTTTGAGCTTCTGGTCATGCGGAATGAACACACCGCAGAGCGTCACGCCATCGCCTGCTTCAAGCTGGTGCACGTCGTACCCATTGCCGGTGCGCACATCGGGAAGCGGTGACGTCGACAGCTTGTCGTCGGCCATGGCGATATCCTTCTTCACCGTCAGCTTGACGTTATCGGGCGTGCCCTCGACGATCGTCACCGGAATGCCCAGCCATTCGGCGATTGAGGCATCGTCGGTGAAATCGCTTCGCCCGCTCGCCGCCGCCTGTTCATGCGCGTCAAGGATCGTTTCGAAGGCGAAGGACTGCGGCGTCTGCGCCGCGTAGAGGTGCTCGCGCGAAACGGTCGTCAGCACGGTGCCGGCGCTGTCGGCGCGTTTCAGCGTGTCGGTGACCGGGATCGCCGGCAGCACCGCCTGCGCGCCGTCGCCGAGGCTCTCGGTAATGCGGTCGAGAAGCACGTGGTCGAAGAACGGCCGCACGGCATCGTGGATCAGCACATGGCTGATTTGCTTGTCCTTGAGATATCTGAGACCGGCCAGCACGGATTGCTGCCGGGTCGCGCCGCCATGCACCGTTTCGATCGGTGTTGCCGAGATGATGTGGCGAAAGGCTCTGGCAAACAGCGCCTCGTCATCGGGATGAATGACGACGACGATCTCGGTCGCCGCTTCCCATGTCATGAAGTTTTCAAGCGTATGCACGATAACCGGCTTGCCGCCGATCATGCGATATTGCTTGGGGCCTTCCTTTGAGGAGCCTGCACGCTCGCCGCGGCCGGCGGCAACGATGACAATTCCAGCCGATATCGGTTGCTTAGAAGGCATTTGCAGCATAAATCCCCTAAAATATGCGGAATTGACCCGAGTGCTCTAACGTCTTGCTTTGGCCTTTTCCAGCATCTGCCCGAAAAATATCGATTTCGATCCCAGCCCCCTTGGCAAGCCGGGGAACAATGGCTAAAAATCATGCAGTTCCACAGCATGCCCGAAAGATAATCATTTGATTTCCAAGGACCTCGCAGCGCCTTTCCGAGTAGGACCCGTCTCCGTGCGGAACCGCGTCGTGCTGGCGCCGATGTCCGGCGTCACGGACATGCCCTTCCGCGAGCTCGCCTGGCGCTTCGGTGCCGGCCTCGTCGTCACCGAAATGGTGGCAAGCCGCGAACTGGTCAACGACACCGCCGAATCCTGGTCGCGGCTGCGGGCCGCGGGCTTCAGGCCGCATATGGTGCAGCTCGCTGGCCGCGAAGCGCACTGGATGGCTGAGGCGGCGAAGATCGCTGCCGATCACGGCGCCGATATCATCGACATCAACATGGGCTGCCCGGCGAAGAAGGTGATCGGCGGTTATTCCGGCTCGGCGCTGATGCGCGATCCCGATCATGCGCTCGGCCTGATCGAGGCGACGGTCAAGGCCGTCGACATTCCAGTGACGCTGAAGATGCGCCTCGGCTGGGATGAAAATTCCATCAACGCGCCCGACATCGCGCGCCGCGCCGAGGCGGCCGGCATCCGGCTGGTGACCATTCATGGGCGCACCCGCATGCAATTTTATGAAGGCCGTGCTGATTGGGATGCGATCCGCGCCGTCCGCGAGGCGATCTCCATTCCGCTGATCGCCAATGGCGATGTCGAAACTGCAGAGGACGCGCAGGAAATATTGCGCCGCTCCGGTGCCGATGCCGTCATGATCGGCAGGGGCTGTCAAGGCAGGCCGTGGCATGCCGGCGTTATCGCCGGTGGCGCCGAGCCGCACCGGCAGGAGATCGCCGATGTCGCCGTCGAACATTACGCGATGATGCTCGATTTCTACGGCGAGGCGGTGGGGATCCGCCATGCCCGCAAGCATCTCGGCTGGTATCTCCAGCGTTTCGCCGCTGATCTCACCGGTGGCGAAAAGGCAGCGATCATGACCTCGCGCGATCCGCGCGAGGTGGCGGCGCGCCTTTACGATGCGCTGGCATCAACTGTTGTCGACAGCCGGGAGGCGGCATGACGAAGGATATGACTTCTCCGCCCGATCACGCCGGCGGGACCGTCGCCATGGCCGTGCTCAACGCCATCCAGAACCCCGTCGTCATGGTCGACGAATCCGGTTTCGTCGTTTTCGCCAATTGGGAGGCGGAGGCCTTCTTCGGTGCCAGCGCCCCGCATCTGGCGCGTTACCGCATCTCGACCTTCATTCCCTTCGGCAGCCCGCTGCTTGCCCTGATTGACCAGGTGCGCGAGCGCAAGGCCCCGGTCAACGAATATCGCGTCGACCTGAGTTCGCCGCGCCTCGGCCAGGACAAGCTCGTCGATCTCTATGTCGCCCCGGTGCTCAGCGAACCCGGCGCCGTCGTCATCGTCTTTCAGGAACGCTCAATGGCCGACAAGATCGACCGGCAGCTGACGCATCGCGCCGCTGCTCGATCGGTGACCGGTCTCGCCTCGATGCTGGCGCATGAAATCAAGAATCCGCTCTCCGGCATTCGTGGTGCTGCCCAGCTGCTCGAACAGTCTGCGGTCGACGAAGACCGGGCGCTGACCCGGCTGATCTGCGACGAGACCGACCGCATCGTCTCGCTGGTCGATCGCATGGAAGTCTTTTCCGACGAACGCCCCGTCGACCGCATGCCGGTCAACATCCATTCCGTGCTCGATCATGTGAAGGCCGTCGCCAAGGCCGGTTTTGCCCGCAACATCCGCGTCACCGAGAGCTACGACCCGTCGCTGCCGGCGGTCTATGCCAATCGCGACCAGCTCGTCCAAGTCTTCCTCAATCTCGTCAAGAACGCCGCGGAAGCGGTCGGTGATCGGCCGGAAGGCGAGATTATGTTGACGACGGCCTATCGGCCCGGCATCCGTCTCTCGGTTGCCGGCACGCGCGAAAAGATCTCGCTGCCGCTGGAATTCTGCGTTCACGACAATGGCCCCGGCGTTCCTGCCGATCTGTTGCCGCATCTCTTCGATCCCTTCATCACCACCAAGCCGAACGGCAGCGGCCTCGGCTTAGCGCTCGTCGCCAAGATCATCGGCAATCATGGCGGCATCATCGAATGCGACAGCCAGAACAGCCGCACGACATTCCGCGTTCTCATGCCGGCGTCCAAGGACGCTTCGCTCGAGGACGCCTCTATAGCAAGCTCGACAGGACCTTCTCGATGACAGCTACGATCCTCGTTGCAGATGATGATGCGGCCATCCGGACCGTGCTCAACCAGGCTTTGAGCCGCGCCGGCTATGACGTCCGCATCACCTCCAACGCCGCTACCCTCTGGCGCTGGATTTCGGCGGGTGAGGGCGATCTGGTCGTCACCGATGTGGTGATGCCGGACGAAAACGCCTTCGACCTGCTGCCGCGCATCAAGAAGGCGCGTCCCGACCTGCCCGTTCTTGTCATGAGCGCGCAGAACACCTTCATGACCGCCATCAAGGCCTCGGAAAAGGGCGCTTACGACTATCTGCCGAAGCCCTTCGATCTCACCGAGCTGATCGGCATCATCGGCCGTGCGCTCTCCGAGCCGAAGCGCAAGCCGGCCAAGCTCGAAGACGATATGCAGGACGGCATGCCGCTCGTCGGCCGTTCGGCGGCGATGCAGGAAATCTATCGCGTTCTCGCCCGCCTGATGCAGACGGACCTGACGCTGATGATCACCGGCGAATCCGGCACCGGCAAGGAGCTCGTCGCCCGCGCCCTGCATGACTACGGCAAGCGCCGCAACGGCCCGTTCGTGGCGATCAACATGGCGGCGATCCCGCGTGACCTGATCGAATCGGAACTGTTCGGCCATGAGAAGGGCGCCTTCACCGGTGCGCAGACCCGCTCGACCGGCCGCTTCGAGCAGGCCGAAGGTGGCACGCTCTTCCTCGACGAAATCGGTGACATGCCGATGGACGCCCAGACGCGGCTTCTGCGCGTGCTGCAGCAGGGCGAATACACCACCGTCGGCGGCCGCACGCCGATCCGCACCGACGTGCGCATCGTCGCCGCCACCAATAAGGACCTGAAGCAGGCGATTAATCAGGGCCTGTTCCGCGAGGACCTCTATTACCGCCTCAATGTCGTGCCGCTGCGCCTGCCGCCGCTGCGCGATCGCGCCGAGGACATTCCCGATCTCGTGCGCCATTTCATCCAGCAGGCCGAAAAGGAAGGTCTTGGCTCCAAGCGCTTCGATCAGGAAGCGCTGGAACTGATGAAGGCCTATGCCTGGCCGGGCAATGTCCGCGAACTGGAAAATCTCATCCGCCGTCTGGTGGCGCTCTATCCTCAGGATGTCATCACCCGCGAGATCATCGACGCCGAGTTGCGCTCCGATGTGCCCGACAGCCCGATCGACAAGGGTCCGATCCGCAACGGCTCGATGACGATCGCCCAGGCCGTCGAGGAGAACATGCGCACCTATTTCTCAGGCTTCGGTGAAAACCTGCCGCCGCCCGGCCTCTATGACCGCGTGCTGACGGAAATGGAATATCCGCTGATCCTCGCCGCGCTCACGGCAACGCGCGGCAACCAGATCAAAGCAGCCGATCTTCTCGGTCTCAACCGCAATACCTTGCGCAAGAAGATCAGGGAGCTGGGTGTCTCGGTCTACAGAAGTTCCCGCACCGCCTGAGCGTGTTCGGGCTTGCGCGGTACTACGGAGGGATGTCGAACGCATCCTCCCGGTCGCGATGACGCTCATGAATTGCTCATCGGCGCACGCGCCGGCTGAGCTGGCCCGGTATCAGATAGCGCTTCATGAACATGGTGACCTTGCAACTCAGGCTTCAAACGACTGAGCGCAAGACTGACAGAAAGGTGTGTGGGGGACTGCGCCAAGCCTCTTCTCGCCGACCGGCATGCTGCATTTCACACATGTGCCAAAAGTTCCGGCTTCAATCCGGTCCAACGCCGCTCGGACGGCGAGGAGCTCCTTTTGTCCAGCCTCGCCGAGTTCTTCCAGGACTTCATCGTTATTTCGCTCTGTGGCACGATCATTATCGTCAGGATTCCGAGGCTCTTCGAAATCATGCTCGATCGCTTGCAGGCGGGTTTCCAGCTCGCGCCGGCGTTGGTCAAGGATCGCCTTGTACTTTTCGATATGCTGCCTCGTTTGCGAGGAGGACTGCTTCTGCATGATCGCTCTCCAGCCGGCCTTTTGTTCGCGACCGACACCGTGTTTTACTGGGAATTTCGCCCCTGACGGGAAGCGGCAAAGCTAGGCGTGTAGGGCGTCCGTCGGATTGATCCGAATCAAGGTAGCTTTCGATCCGCGAGTGCCGATGAGAGCGGATTTCGTCCTGCCGACCGCATCTTCGAAACGGGTCGCCAACAGGGTTCTATCGAACGTGTAGGTCATGAGAAGTCTCCTTTGGGCGGTGGCTCCCATGCAACGGCCGTCAAATGCCGGGCCTCCAATCACCTGTCCTGCATAAACGCCTGCATTTCCTCAGGCGTAACCTTGCCGTCATTGCTTGCGTCAACCGCGTCGAAGACGCGTTTATGGATCGCGGTCAACTCTTCGAAAGAAATTGCGCCGTCCCCATCACTATCAGCGATGGCAAACATGATCTTCACCATATGACCGCTCATTGGCCCAATCATGCGCATTCCTGGGGACATGCCAGATGGCATCATGTTGCGGCCCATCATGCCTGGCATCATTTCCGATCCGTCCGCCTCGGGTTTAGCCTCAGACTGGGCCGGGTCTGGACTTTTCGTCTGGGCGGAGGCGATGCCCATGGCACCGACGGCACCGAGCAAGGCCAGCAGAGTGATCGTTGGCAGTCTGAACATGGACATCCTGACTCTCCTCTTTGAGTGTTGTCCTCCACGAGTTGGAGCGTCCTTTGAAGATACGACGCACATAGGGTTCAAACATTGCGCTGGATCAAACCACTTGCATGGTTCGAGTCGTCGATGAGGGACCGATCGACTTTGCGCCGCGTCATGCTTGCGATGCGAGCCACCAGAATCTCCGAGGAGTCATAGCGGCCGAAGCGATACCGAGGATCGAGCCGGACGACGCAAGAAACAAGGTGACTTCCGAGTGCGATGAGCTCGTCTCGGGGCCGGTAACGGATGAGCTTTCGAGCTGGCTTCTGCGAGGTCTGGTCAGCGCGCAAACAGGCCGCATCCGATCCCTTTCGGCTGGTCATGCCTGAGGAAAAGAACAGACAGACCGAGCCTTTCCGCGAGCGCAAGACCGTGTGCTTGGCCAAGAACCATCATCGCCGTCGCCCAGGCGTCGGCGCTCATGCAATCGCAGGCGATCACGGTCGCCGAGGCGGGCGGATCTCTAAGCGGGAAGCCGAGGCGCGGCTCCATGGTGTGCGAGAGACGATGGCCGCCGACATCAATCCAGTGTCGATAGTCGCCTGACGTCGCAACGGCGGCATCATCCAGCTCGAGCATGGAATGCACGGCACGCACTTCCAGATTTGGCGTTTCGACGGCGACGGTCCAGCCACGACCGTCGGGCTGAGTGCCGAGTGCTTTCAGTTCGCCGTCGATGGCGAAGAGGCCGGCTTCGATTCCGTGCTCGCGCGCAGCCTTCGCCAGTTGATCGGCGCCATAACCCTTGGCGATGCCATTGAGATCGAAGCACATCTCGGAGTGCTTGCGGGCGCGTCCGGCGGACTTGTCCAGCTCGAGAACATCATGGGCCGGGCTGCGTTTCGCAAGACGGGCGGTCCTGATCATGTCCTCGCTTGCGTCCAACATGCCGAAACCCCACGCGGTGGTGGCATCGCCCACGCCGATATCGAAGGCGCCGCCCGAGGTGCGGCCGATGGCAAGACCCGCTCCCAGCACGGTAAGCAGCCGGTCGGGCAGGGCAATCCATCCACCGGGTCGCGCGGCGTTCAAGCGATTCAGATCGCTTTCAGGCCTCCAGGTGGACATTTGTTTGTCGACTTCGGTCACGGCGTCGGCCATCGCCTTGCGGGCGGGGGCGACATCGAAATGCGATGGCATGTGAAAGAGGGCGGACCAGCGCGTGCCCATGGTCGGACCGTTCATCGCGTAGCGCGTCATGTCAGTAGATGTCCTCGGCATAGCGGCCAGTGGCTTTCAGGAGCGCGAGGTTGAAGCCCTGTGCCGCGAGAATGTCGGCAAGCACGGCGGCAACGGCCGCCGCCATGTCCCGACTCCCGCAGATGAGAACCTGACCGCCTGCGGCAATGAGCTTGCCGATGCGCTCGGCGTCCTTACGCAGAATATCCTGCACATAGGCCGGGCTTGCAGTTCGCGAAAAGGCGGTCGATACCGAGGTCAGCCGGCCGTCCTTTTTCCAGTAGGAAAGCTCCTCGGCGTAAAGCGCGTCGCTGGCTGGATGGCGAGTTCCGAAATAGAGGTGCATGGGGCGGCGTGCCCGGTTTCGACGCGCGAAGCCGGCAAGCGGACCGATACCGGCGCCGGCGCCGATGAGAATGACCGGCTTGCCTCCCCGGGCCGGGCGGAAGGAGGGGTTTGGGCGCACGAAGGCCGCAACAGTATCCCCCGGTTTCAATGCGGTGAGTTGGGTCGAGCAAAGCCATCCCACTTGCTTGCGGACGCAGATTTCGAGAAAGCCATCCGTGGTACCGGAAGCAAGTGAGTAGAAGCGCGGCAGATCCGAGCCTTGCGGCACGATGCCGATCAGGTCTCCGGCCTCGAACCGCGGGAAACCCTTGCCTGTCAGACGCTGCCGGAGCGAGATGTTCGGCAGGGCAAAGCGCAGGATGGCGGTGGTCGCCTGTACGCCTGCGCCATAATCGCGGCGGGATATCAGCGGCAATCTCCAGGTCTTTGGAGCGGTTGGTTGGTGCGTCAGCTCGAAATCGAGGCCAAGCGTCTCAGCCAGGAGCCGTCCCCAGCGGGCGAAATCCTGAGGCGATTGGCGGTCTACCGTGTCGAAGGGTATGAGGGAGGCCCAGCCCTTGTCCTTGGCGATCGTCGCGATCTCGGAGGCGAAACCGCAGAAGGCCGGGAAGCTGCGATCGCCGAAACCGAGCACGGCGAGCGGCAGGCTGGGCTTTGCGGGCGTACGCTCGAAACGTTCGATGAAGCCCATGGCGGAGGCGGGCGCTGCGCCGTCACCATAGGTGGCGGCGAGCAGCATAACACGCCGCGCCTTCGGCCAACGGGCCGGTTCGAAATCGGACATCGGGCCGACGTGGACGCAAAGACCCTCTGCGGAAAGAGCAACCTGCAGCGTATTGGCAAAGCCTTGGGTCGTGCCGCTCTCACTGCCGACGAGCAGGATCGTATCGGCCTCGCCAGCGTCTGCCGAGGTTGCTCTTGGGGCGCGGCGCCCCTTGAGCCAGACAAGCAGGCCTGTCCAGCCGAGAACAGGTACAGCAAGCGCAGAGAACCCGAGGACGAGCCCGAGCCAGGCCAAGCCGCACCCCGTGTGCAGCATGGTGATGAGGAGCGTGACCCTGTCGACCCAGCCGGCGTCCGACCAGGCCAGCAGCGCGCCGTTGCCCTGATCGATGTAAGCTTCTCCTGCTGCTGTCTTGAGTGTGAAAACGTCCGTTGCGTCGCCCGTAGCAGGGAAAGTCAGCGAGAGCAGGTCATTGACCGGCGTCTCTTGAAGCAGAGCGACAGACGTGAGCGCTACCCCGGTCTTGCCGCTGACGTCGGCCGGGAAGGCCGGCGCACCCGCGCTTTCCGGCAGCAGGCCGAAAACAGCAGCCGTCATCCAGAGCGCAGTGAGCGAGGAGAGGAAGAGGCCCGGCAGAGCTAGGCGCGAGACGACGGCGTGTAAGCGTCCGTCGCCGGTACCGCGAACGGATTTCAGGACGAAAAGCCAGCCGCCGGCGCGCCGTGCCATCAGGAACAGCCCGGAAATTGCGAGGGCAAGCATAACCGCTGCACCGCCCGCAGTTATGAAACGTCCAGTATCGTCGAGGAAAAGCGAGCGATGGAGATTGGTCAACCAGCGCTCCAGATCCGAGGTGTCGGCGCTGCCGGCCGGCGTGCCAGTGGCAGGGTCGATGACAGAGGAGGCGGGTTGGTCGCCTTCGTAGTAATAGGCGGTGATCCGCCCGGACGGCGCGCGTCTGATCTGTTCCACCGTAGGTTCTGCCGCCTGGACTCGCGCGGTGAGTTCGGCAACGCTGATGTGCTGCGCGGCAGGCGTGGTGAGCGCCTCAGCGGCGGGGAAGATCGACAGTGCAGCGCCGCTCAGCGCGACGACGGTGAGAAGCACCGTGGCGATCAGCCCAAACCAGCGGTGAAGCGAGCGGTTCATGGCGAGCGTCCTTCCCGCTCAACGCGCATAGGTGAAGGCGGCGACGTAGCGCATGCCCTTCACCTTCTGCCCCAAGCCGGCCGATGCCAGCGGCACCACGATCTCGTTTGGGCTGTCGCGCATGTCTTCCACGGCGGAGTCGATGTGAAGCTGATAGCCGGCATCGAACAGCGTATCGGCAAGATCGACCGTGACCTTGAGTGAACGGCCGGCACCAACACTGGCACCCGTGATGCCTTTGATCTCGGCGGTATCGCCACCGGTGGCGCGGGACCAGCCGGTGAGATGCTCGTAATACCTGCTCTTGCCGCCCGCCATCCAAAGGCTGCCGACATATTTGCCCTGCGCATCGGTGACGTAATAAGCAAGGTAGGCACCATCGCCGCCGTAGTTGCGCATGCTGGTGGTGAAGGTCACCTCACGCGCCATGGCAAGGCCAGGAACGGTAAGAGCCGTGGTGACTGCAAGCATGGCGATAACGGATTTCATTCTCATCGATATTCTCCTTGGCTGATTTGACGGTTCAGTTCGTCTGGACCCGCGGCTTGGAACCAGGCGTGAATAGGCCGTTGCTGGGCGGGGTGGTGTTCTGCTGCTGCACGGTGCCGCCTAGACCGCAGGCATCGTCATCCCAGTTTTCGCAGTCATCGGCGGCGTGACGGCCGGTGTCGTCGTGACGGAGGTGATGCTCCTCCTTGTGTTCATCGTCCTCGCTTTCTTGATAGCCGGCTGGTACGGCCCCGGCGGCGGCACTCTTCTGTGTGGGGGACGGCCTGGCCAGACTGCCGAGGGGAGCGAGAAAGCCGATGCCGGCGCAAGCGGCCAGAAAAAATTTGCGGTACGTCATAAGTGACCTCCAGTTGGCTATCTTTATGGGGATTGGGAGCGATGCTCAGCGATCTTCGCGGCGTCTATCGAGTTGGATGACTTCAAGCGTCACCGGATCGATTTTCGCTTCGAAGCGACGGCCGTCCCTGTCGGTGCCCCGGATTTCGTAACAACCGTCATCGATCTTGATGCGCTTCAACGTCCAACCCCGTTGCCCGGCCATGGCGCGAACCGCCGCATGCGTCTTCCAATTGCTGATCGGAACGTCGCAGTCGTCTCTTGCCTGAGCGGATGTCACGGCGATGACGGCGAGCGCCAAGATGGGCAAGGTGCCGTTTTTCAATCTTGTTTCCTCTCATTTCGGTCTGATCAATTGCGTTCCAAGCTGACCGGCATCTGACAAACCGCGCGACATTGCTTCAGCTTCCCGTAAGCTGGCCGGTGGACTAGGAGACGAAAGAGAGAGGGAGGGTTGCGATGCGGGTTCTGCTGATCGAGGACGATACGGCGCTGGGCGCGGCCATTCGCGACCAGATCGCTGCCGACGGTCACTCCGTCGATTGGGTCAATCGCCTCGACCAGGCGGGCGATGCGATCGTTGCTGCTGCCTACGATCTGGTGCTGCTCGATCTGATGCTGCCCTATGGGCTTGGCATTCCCTTTCTGAAGGCGTTGCGTGGGCGCGGCGACGTGACGCCGGTCATGATCCTGACAGCGCTCGACCAGGTCTCTGACCGCATTGCCGGATTGAACGCTGGCGCCGATGATTACATGGTGAAGCCCTTTGATCTTGCTGAGCTTTCGGCGCGGATCGGGTCGGTGGCGCGCCGTTATGCCGGCAATCCCAATCCCAACATCACGCTTGGCCCGCTCGCCATCGATCTCGCCGCCAGAAGCATCACGCTGAATGGCAAGGCCGTGGTTCTAACGGCGCGAGAATGGGTCCTGTTTGAGGCCTTCCTGCAACGTCCGGGCCAGCTTCTTTCGAAGGCGCAGCTCGAAGAGCGGCTCTATTCCTTCGATAGGGAAATCGACAGCAACGCCATCGAGGTCCATGTCAGCCGGTTGCGCAAGAAGCTCGGTACTCATGTGATCGAGACCGAGCGCGGGCTCGGCTATCGTCTGGGACGGCCATGAGGATCGGCGCTTCGCTCCAGACGCGCCTGGCGCTCGCCCTCGGGCTTTCAGTGACTCTGCTATGGCTTGTGGCGGCAGCGGTGACCGCGCACCGCCTTGGCGGGCAGATGGAAGAGGTGTTCGATGATGGCCTGAAGGCAACAGCGCAGCGCATTTTGCCGATTGCCCGGCACGACCTGCGAGAAGGCCATCAAGGCCGCGATGCGACCGATTACGACGACAATGGTGAGGACGACGACGGCGATGGACGCATCGACCGAGAGGCTCGCTACGGCGAAGATGTAAGCTTCATCGTGCGTGACCAAAACGGGCAGGTTCTGCTCGGTTCGAAGGGGGCGGATGCCTCGAGCTTCCCACCGTCCACGAAACGCGGCTTTCTTCGAACCGCAACGCACCAGCTCTATTACGATACGAGCTTCGACGGGAACCTGACGATTGCCGTCGCCGAACCGCTTGACCATCGCACGGAATTGTCACGCAAGATGCTGTTGGGCCTCGTGCTGCCGCTGATCGTGGTGATCCCTCTCAGCCTGCTCGCGATATACCTCGCGGTGCGCCGCTCCTTACGGCCGGTGCGCGCGCTTAGGCACGAGCTGGCCAATCGCGGCGCGCAGGATTTGTCGCCCGTCACCGACAGTGGCCTGCCGACCGAACTTCTCCCGATTTCGGCAGGTGTCAACCAGCTTCTCGACCGCCTGACGGCAGCGTTCCACGCCGAGCGCGCCTTTGCGGCCAATGCCGCGCACGAGCTTCGTACGCCGGTGGCCGGCGCAATCGCGCAGGCGCAACGCATTCGCTCCGAAACCAAGGAAAAGCTGACGAGCCAGCGGGCGACGGAGATCGAAACGACGCTGAAGCGGTTGATGCGCATATCTGAGAAGCTGATGCAGCTTGCTCGCGCTGAAGGCGGACGTCTACAAAGTGACCAGCCGTCCGATCTCAGAACCGTCCTGCAGATGGTCCTTCAGGATTTTGCCCGGGCCGGAGAGGGGCGCGTCTTGCTGGCACTGCCGACGGCGCCGGTGCGTTCGATGCTGGATCCGGACGCAGTCGGCATTCTCTGCCGCAACCTGATTGAAAACGCGCTGAAACACGGGGCGCAAGATGGAAAGGTTGAGGTTTCACTTCAGCTTGGCGGCCTGCTGAGTGTTGCCAATGACGGCCCGATACTGCCCCCAGACGCTGTAGACAGGCTGATGCGGCGCTTTGAGCGCGGGAACGTTGAGATCGGGGGAAGCGGTGTCGGGCTTGCTATCGTCACGGCCATCGCCGATCGCATTGGAGCCGATGTGACGATTGTGTCTCCGCGACCCGAGAGGAACGAAGGTGTGCAGGTTGAAATAAAGCTACCCGTGTGGTCGCCGAGGCTGAGTGTTTAGCGGGTGGCCGCCGAGGTGCCAATCGCGAAGCCGGCGCTGTCCAACCATCTGTATGCCATGCCGATCGGGGAGATGACGGCGCATCGTCGTTGTCCAGCCGCCGAGATTAAGTCTAGGAAGTCACTCCGTTCTGCTTCTTTTTCGACTGACCCCCGCGGCGATGAACACGCGCGAAAGCCCGTGATAGACCGGTTCGCGCGTCAGAATGCGCGACGTTATGTAGCCGATCATCGAAACGGCCATGATCGGGATGACGGCCTGGTGGTCGCCGATCATTTCAAGGATGATGACGAAGGCGGTCGTCAGCGCCTGCACGACGCCAGCGAAATAGCCTGCCATGGCGAGGATGGCCGCTAACGCGATGCTGGTGCCGAGCAGCGATCCGACCGTGCTGCCGAAACCGGCGCCAACCGCAAGCGATGGTGCAAAGATGCCGCCCGGATGCCTGGATCATCGACAGGAAACTGGCGGCGACGTGCGGCAACCAGATCGAGGCGGCCGATCTTCTCGGTCTCAACCGCAACACCTTGCGCAAGAAGATCAGGGAACTTGGCGTCTCGGTCTACAGGAGTTCCCGCACCGCCTGAGTGTGTTCGGGGGCGCGATAAAAAGAAGGCGGCGGGCCCTCATGTTTGCCCACCGCCCACCCCTCCCGGCGTCCGCCGCCACGGTCGGGAGGAGAGCTGAGCCTATCCGAGCCAGGTCGCGGTTTGTATCCAAGCAGACAAACAAAATTGCGGTGTCATTCAACAGTCACATAAGCATTTGTGAGGGGTGATTTGACGCCAGGCGAATGTCATTGAAGTTGCTGCGGTCGTCGTCGCAATGCCTGTGGATAAGCTGTGGATATCCGGTGGACGACACGATCAATCAGCGGGCTATAATGTCGCAGATTTCTATCGCATGTTGCCTATCCGTTCCGAATCTCATCATCTGCCATTGCTGCTGTCGACCTCCGCCGCAAACGTTGTCGATCGCATGCCACGGGCGCTCCGACTAATGTCGTGGAGCGCCCTTTTTCTTTACGGTCGGGGCTGATGGGAACTGCGACATTGTGTTTTGGTCAACTTCGCGGGCTGAGCCTCGCATCTCGTTGAGCATGCCATAGATTACACGAATCGGTCGTCGATCAATCGGGCGACGCCGTCCCCGGTGACAGGCCGGCACATATTCATAATTTACGGGAGTTGCATGATGGAATATCGACGTTTGGGAAAGTCAGGCCTGAAAGTGAGCGAGTTCTCCTTCGGTTCATGGGTGACGTTCGGCAAGCAGGTCAATGGAGGCGACGCCGTCGACCTCATGAAGCTTGCCTATGACAGCGGGGTGAACTTCTTCGACAATGCCGAAGGATACGAAAGCGGCAAGTCCGAAATCGTCATGGGCGAGGCGCTCAAATCGCTTGGCTGGAGCCGCGACAGCTTCGTCGTCTCGAGCAAGGTCTTCTGGGGCGGCCAGAAGCCGACGCAGCGCGGCCTGTCGCGCAAGCATGTGACCGATGCCTGTCACGCCGCATTGAAGAGGCTTCAGGTCGACTACCTCGACCTCTATTTCTGCCATCGCCCGGATATCGATACGCCGGTCGAGGAAACGGTGCGGGCGATGCACGATCTCGTTGCCCAGGGCAAGGTGCTCTACTGGGGGACGTCGGAATGGTCCGCGCAGCAATTGACGGAAGCCTACGCCGTGGCTCGCGACTTGCGCATCACGCCGCCGACAATGGAGCAGCCGCAATACAACATCTTCGAACGTCAGAAGGTCGAGTCCGACTATCTGCCGCTCTATGACCTCATCGGCCTCGGCACCACGATCTGGTCGCCGCTCGCCTCGGGCGTCCTGACCGGCAAATACAATAATGGTGTGCCAGCCGACAGCCGCATGAACCTGCCGGGATACGAATGGCTGAAGGAAAAGTGGTCCAGCGATGCTGGCCGCGCTCAGCTCAAACAAGTTGGTGAGCTTGCAAAGCTCGCGGACGAGATCGGCCTGTCGATCACGCATCTCGCTTTGTTGTGGTGCCTCGCCAATCGCAACGTCTCCACCGTCATTCTCGGCGCCTCGCGCGCCAGCCAGTTGCAGGACAATCTCGCGGCGCTTTCGCACAGGCACAAGATGACGCCTGACGTGCTGGACCGGATCGACACGATTGTTGGAAACAAACCGGAAGAACCACGTCGTTTCTAAAGAGCATGTGGGCCGAGGCCCTGCGCGGCTTGACAATGTGACGGACGGCGTTGCATTTTCGCCACAATGCGTTGCTTAAAGGTCACGCAAGGGTTTTGGACTTCGCTCCCGATCGAGTCGTTGCAGCGCTGGCTTTCTTGAGCCGGCGTTCTTTGGTTTCGATCGGCTGGCGAGGGCGGCGGGTGCCGCCTGAAGAGAGGCCGAATGACGCAGGATGGGGTATCGCCGGCGGCGGCGGGCGAGGCGGTGACCACGGTGACCGATCGCCGCGCCCTTTTTGCCGTGCCCGGCCTTGTGCTTGCCGGCGGCGCGCTTCTCTGCGCCACGGCGACACTTTTCGTGCTGCTCGGCCTCACCCCGATCGCCCCGAGTTCGCACGTCGTCATCACCTCGGTGATCGTCAATTCCTTCTTTGTCCTGACGCTGCTGGCGCTGATCGCCCGTGAGGTGGCAAGGCTGCTCAAGGCCCGCACCCGAGGGCGGGCGGCTGCTCGCCTGCATATCCGCATCGTCGTGCTCTTCTCGATCGTCGCGATCACGCCGGCAATCCTCGTCGCCATCTTCGCCAGCATCACCCTGAATGCCGGTCTCGACCGCTGGTTTGCGTTGCGCACCCAGTCGATCGTCAGTTCGTCGCGCAATATCGGCCAGGCCTACATGATGGAAAACGCCAGCTACCTGCAGGGGCAGACGGTTTCCATGGCCAACGACCTGGAGCGCAACCGCGCGCTCTACAGCCTCGACCGGACAGGTTTTGCCGACCTGATGACGCGCCAGGCGAGGGGCCGCGGCCTGCTCGGCTCCTTCCTCGTCGAGCGCGACGGTTCGGTGATCGTCCAGGCCGACATCGCCACCGAAAAGCCGTTGCCGGCGATCCCGCAGGACGCGCTTGAGAAGGCCGCGGCCGGCCAGCCGACACTGATTCCGCCCGGCGTCACCAACCTTGTCGGCGCCATCATCAAGCTCGATGCCATCCAGGGCACCTTCCTCTATACGGTGCGCGCCGTCGATCCCAAGGTCATGGGCGCCATGCGCATGATGGAGGAGAACGCCACCGAATATCGCTCGATGGAAGCCAACCGCTTCTCGCTGCAAATCGCCTTCGCCGTGCTCTATATCGGCTTCGCGCTGATCGTGCTGCTCGCGGCGATCTGGACCGCGATCGCCGTTGCCGACCGCATCGTCCGGCCGATCCGGCTGTTGATCACCGCTGCCGACAGCGTGGCATCGGGCAATATGGATATTGTCGTGCCGGTGCATGCCGTCGACGGCGACGTCGCCAATCTGTCGCGCACCTTCAACAAGATGATCTCGGAAATCCGCACTCAGCGCGACGAGATCCTCGAAGCCAAGGACGAGGTCGACGATCGCCGCCGCTTTATCGAAGCGGTGCTGTCGGGCGTCACTGCCGCCGTCATCGGCGTCGAGCAGGATCGCCGCATCGCCATCGTCAACAGTTCGGTCGAAACGCTGATGTCGCTGTCGGCCGATGAGATGCTCGGCAAGCAGCTGGTCGACATCGCGCCGGAGGTCGATCACGTGCTGACCGAGGCGGCTTCGCGTCATCGCGGCGATTTCCGCAAGCAGATCGCGCTCGTGCGCGGCGGCACGGTCAGGACGCTGAGCGTGCAGGTCACCCGCGAGGAAGTGCGCGATCAGAGCGAATCCTATGTGATCACGCTCGACGACATCACCGACTTGGTCATCGCCCAGCGCTCGACCGCCTGGGGCGACGTCGCAAGACGCATCGCCCATGAGATCAAGAACCCGCTGACGCCGATCCAGCTTTCCGCCGAGCGCATCCAGCGCCGTTACGGCAAGCAGATCGACCCGGGCGACCGGGCCGTCTTCGACCAGTGCACCGATACGATCATCCGCCAGGTCGGCGATATCGGCCGCATGGTCGACGAATTCTCTGCCTTCGCCCGCATGCCGAAGCCGACCAAGGAGCCGAGCGACCTGCGCGATATCTTGCGTGACGCGATCTTCCTGCGCGAGATGGGCAATCATCACGTCAGTTTTGCCCAGGATTTCGGTGAGCAGCCGCTGGAGGGCCTGTTCGACAGCCGCATGCTCGGCCAGGCTTTCGGCAATCTGATCAAGAATGCCGTCGAAGCGATCGAGGCCGTTCCGAGCGACGAACGCGACGAACGCAAGATACTCGTCCGAGCCGCCCTCGACACCGGCCGCGACCGCTTCACCGTCGATGTCATCGACAATGGCCGCGGCCTGCCGGTGGAGAACCGCCACAGCATTCTGGAACCCTATATGACGATGCGTGAGAAGGGCACTGGACTCGGTCTCGCCATCGTCAAGAAGATCATCGAGGAACATGGCGGGCAGCTTGAGCTGCATGATGCGCCCGCCGATTTTGACCGGGGAAGAGGGGCCATGATCCGCGTGCATCTGCCACGTCGGGATCCGACGCCCGCCTCTCCCGCAGCCAATGACAAGGAAAGCGTTTATGGCCTCTGATATTCTTGTCGTCGACGACGAGCACGATATTCGCGAGATCGTTTCCGGCATTCTCTCCGACGAGGGGCACGAAACGCGCACGGCCCATGACAGCGACAGCGCGCTGGCGGCGATTTCCGACCGGGTGCCGCGGCTGATCTTCCTCGATATCTGGATGCAGGGCAGCAAGCTCGACGGTCTGTCGCTGCTCGACGAGATCAAGACCCGCCATCCGGAATTGCCGGTGGTAATGATCTCCGGCCATGGCAACATCGAGACCGCCGTCTCGGCGATCAAGCGCGGCGCCTTCGATTTCATCGAGAAGCCTTTCAAGGCCGACCGGCTGATTCTGATCGCCGAACGGGCGCTTGAGAATTCCAAGCTGAAGCGCGAGGTCTCCGAGCTGAAGCGCCGCACCGGCGACGCATTGGAGCTGATCGGCACCTCGGTTGCCGTTTCGCAGCTGCGTCAGACCATCGAGAAGGTCTCACCGACCAACAGCCGCATCATGATCCTCGGCGCATCCGGCTCCGGCAAGGAGCTGGTGGCGCGGATGATCCACAAGAAGTCGGCCCGCGCCAACGGCCCCTTTGTGGCGATCAATGCTGCCAACATCACGCCCGACCGCATGGAAGTGGCGCTGTTCGGCACCGAGGGCACGCCCGGTCAGGCCCGCAAGATCGGCGCGCTCGAGGAAGCCCATCGCGGCATCCTCTATCTCGACGAAGTCGGCGAGATGCCGCGCGAGACGCAGAACAAGATCCTGCGCGTGCTGGTCGACCAGCAGTTCGAGCGGGTAGGCGGTTCCAAGCGCGTCAAGGTCGATGTCCGCATCATCTCCTCGACCGCCTATAATCTCGAGAGCCGTATCGCTGAGGGATGGTTCCGCGAGGATCTTTATCATCGCCTCGCCGTCGTGCCGGTGCGAGTGCCGGCCTTGGCCGAGCGGCGCGAAGACATTCCTTTCCTCGTCGACCAGCTGATGCGGCAGATTTCCGAGCAGGCCGGCATTCGTCCGCGCCGCATCGGCGACGACGCCATGGCCGTGCTGCAGGCGCATGATTGGCCGGGCAATATCCGCCAGCTGCGCAACAATATCGAGCGCCTGATGATCCTTGCCCGCACCGACGGGCCGGATGCGCCGATCACGGCCGACATGCTGCCGACCGATCTCGGCGACATGCTGCCGAAGGTCTCCGCCAAGAACGACTATCACATCATGACGTTGCCGCTGCGCGAAGCCCGCGAGATGTTCGAGAAGGATTATCTGATCGCCCAGATCAACCGCTTCGGCGGCAATATCTCGCGCACCGCGGAATTCGTCGGCATGGAGCGTTCGGCGCTGCACCGCAAGCTGAAGTCGCTCGGCGTCTGATTTGCATTCGGCGCGGCCGACGCCGCGCCGTGCCCCTTGTATTGCTTCCCGGAAGACCAGGTTTCCCATGCCGAGAATTGCCTATGTGAATGGCCGTTACGTCAAGCATTCCGATGCCAGCGTGCATATCGAGGATCGCGGTTATCAGTTCGCCGACGGCGTCTATGAGGTCTGCGAGGTGCGCCATGGCTACATCGTCGATCTCACCCGCCATCTGAACCGTCTCGACCGTTCGCTCGGTGAGCTGCGCATCGCCTGGCCGATGAGCCGGGCGGCACTGACGCAGGTCATTCGCGAGACGCTGCGCCGCAACCATGTCTGCAACGGGCTTTTCTACATGCAGGTGACGCGCGGAGTGGCGCGCCGTGATCATGTCTTCCCGGCCGAGGGAACGACGCCCTCGCTTGTTATCACCGCCAAGAGCACCGATCCCAAAATCATCGCCGCCAAGAATGCCAATGGCATCAGGGCGATCACCCTTGTCGACAATCGCTGGGACCGCGTCGACATCAAATCCGTCGGTCTGCTGCCGAACGCGATGGCCCGCCAGCAGGCCAAGGAGGCCGGCGCCCAGGAAGCGATCTATGTCGACGGCGACAGGATGGTCAAGGAAGGGGCGGCGACCAATGTCTGGATCGTCGATTCCGAGGGAATGCTGGTGACGCGGCCGGCCGAACACGGCATCCTGCGCGGCATTACCCGCACCACCTTGATGGACGTCGCAGCCAAGCTCGGGTTGCAGATCACCGAGCGAAACTTCTCGGTTTCCGAGATGCTCGCAGCCCGCGAGGTCTTCCTCACCGCAGCCACAAGTATTTGTTTTCCGGTCGTTTCCGTCGATGGCCAGACGATCGCCAACGGTCATCCGGGCAGCGTCTCGCAGAAAGTCCGCGAAGCCTTTTTCGACGTTGCGGAAAAGATTGCGATTTGATACCAAGATTTGCTGGACGGGTGAATGAGGCGCCGGTCTTGCGGGTGAGGTTGATTGATATTCTACCGGCCGGATCAGGTCGGCAATAAAGAAAGAAGCGGCGCGATGGCGGAACGTTCTCAGAATCTGCAGGACTTATTTCTCAATACTGTTCGCAAACAAAAGATTTCCCTGACAATCTTTTTGATCAACGGCGTGAAACTCACGGGCGTTGTTACGTCTTTCGACAATTTCTGTGTTCTTCTTCGCCGTGACGGCCATTCGCAGCTCGTGTATAAGCATGCGATCTCGACGATCATGCCGGGCCAGCCCATGCAGATGTTCGAGAGCGAAGAAGCAGCGTCCTAACAGGATCAGCCGTCATTTCGACACGCGATACCAAGAACGATTCGATCATCCCTGAGGCCGCCAAGCACAGGGACGACATGCGCGCGACTGTCGTCGTGCCGGTTCTGAAATCGCGTAGCCGCGGCGGCCAGAGCGAATCGGCCTCGACCCGCACGCCGGAAAGCCGGCTCGAAGAGGCGACGGGGCTTGCCCAGGCGATCGACCTCGATGTCGTCAGCGGCTCGGTCGTCCCGGTCAATGATCCGCGACCGGCCACATTGCTCGGCACCGGCAAGATCGAGGAGATCAAGGCGCTGCTCAATGAGCGGGATTCCGGTCTCGTCATCGTCGATCATCCGCTGACGCCGGTGCAGCAGCGCAATCTCGAAAAGGAATGGAACGCCAAGGTCATCGACCGGACGGGCCTCATCCTCGAAATCTTCGGCCGCCGCGCCTCCACCAAGGAAGGCACGCTGCAGGTCGATCTCGCCCACCTGAATTACCAGAAGGGCAGGCTGGTTCGAAGCTGGACCCACCTTGAACGTCAGCGCGGCGGCGGCGGCTTCATGGGCGGCCCGGGCGAAACCCAGATTGAAGCCGACCGGCGGATGCTGCAGGACCGCATCATCAAGCTCGAACGCGAACTGGAGCAGGTCGTGCGCACTCGCCAGCTCCACCGCGCCAAGCGCCGCAAGGTGCCGCACCCGATCGTGGCGCTGGTCGGCTATACCAATGCCGGCAAGTCGACGCTGTTCAACCGCATCACCGGCGCCGGCGTGCTGGCCGAAGACATGCTCTTTGCCACGCTCGATCCCACGCTTCGGCGCATGAAGCTGCCGCACGGCCGCACCGTCATCCTGTCCGACACCGTCGGCTTCATCTCCGACCTGCCGACCCATCTGGTCGCCGCCTTTCGGGCGACGCTCGAAGAAGTGCTGGAAGCCGATCTCATCCTGCATGTCCGCGACATGTCCGATGCCGACAACCAGGCCCAGAGCTCCGACGTCATGCGCATCCTTGGTGATCTCGGCATCGACGAGGCCGAAGCCGAGAAGCGGCTGATCGAGGTCTGGAACAAGATCGACCGCCTGGAGCCCGAGGTGCACGACACCATGGTGCAGAAATCGGCCGGCGCCAGCAACGTCGTCGCGGTCTCGGCCGTCAGCGGCGAGGGCGTCGACACGCTGATGGATGAGATCAGCCGCAGGCTCTCCGGCGTGATGACCGAAGCGACCATCCGCCTTCCGGTCGACAAGCTAGCGCTGTTGCCCTGGCTCTACGACCACGCGATCGTCGATGCCCGCGAGGACAATGAGGACGGCTCGATCACGCTCGACCTGCGCCTCTCCGAAACCGAAGCCACCGAACTCGAACGCCGCATCGGCAATGGCGCGAAGTCTTCGAAGGAAGATTGGGAGCGGTGAGTCACTCCCTTCTCCCCAGCGGGGAGAAGGTGGCCCGAAGGGTCGGATGAGGGGGCCGCACGGTACACCCTTCATGCTGCCCTTCGCTTGCGCTCAGCGCACTCGCTCCTGGCGTCGCTCACCCCCTCATCTGCCTGCCGGCATCTTCTTCCCGCTGGGGAGAAGGGAGATGTGGCAACACTCTGCTCACTCAGCCTGACCGCCTTGAGCCGAGCATGACGGAGAGTGGGGTTGGCTTCTTGCCAAACTTAGGCCGATCTACCCAGCCACGAGCGCTCTTTCAATCGCCTTGGCCGCTTGCCAGATCTCCTCCATTCGCTCGAGACTGGCCGCTTCCAGTGTCTCGCCTCCTTTATCAAGAACATTCTCTATATGGCTGAACCTACGCCGAAATTTCGTGTTCGTCCCGCGCAGCGCCTGTTCCGGATCGGTCTTCACATGCCGGCCGATATTGACAACCGCGAAGATCAGGTCGCCGAGTTCGTCACTGACCTTCGCGCGATCGCCTTCGCTTAATGCTACCCGCAATTCGCCGATCTCCTCTTCGATCTTGTCGAGGATCGGTTCCGGCGCCGACCAGTCGAAACCGACTTTCGCGGCGCGTTCCTGCAGCTTCAACGCTTCGGTCAAAGCGGGAAAACTGCGCTGCACCGAGCCGAGAAAGCCGCCGTTGAAATCCTCGGTGATCCCCCGCCTGGACCGGCGCTCTGTACGCTCGCGTTTTTCCGCCTGCTTGATCTCGTCCCACTGTTTCTTCACCGCATCCGGCGTATCGGCGGCCGAGCGGGCAAAGACATGTGGGTGGCGGCGGATCATCTTGGTGGTGATGGCGTTGACCACGTCGCCGAACGAGAATTCGCCGGCCTCCTCGGCCATGCGGGCATGGAAGACCACCTGCAGCAGCAGGTCGCCCAACTCGTCGCAAAGATCGTCCATATCGCCGCGCTCGATCGCATCGGAGACCTCATAGGCCTCCTCGATCGTATAGGGCTTGATCGTCTCGAAGCTCTGCTCGATGTCCCAGGGGCAGCCGGTTTCGGGATGGCGCAGCGCCGCCATGATCTCGATCAGCCGTAAAATCTCTGTGGAAGGTTCCATGGTGCCTCGGTTCAGCGGCCTCAGTTGAGCGGTATGTCGTTGGCGCTCTTCGACGACTGGTAGGTGGTGGAAAGCGCGTCGTAGCGCGCCTTGATGCGGGCGGTCTGGGACTGCAGCGCGGTCTTCAGCTGAGCCTCTTCGGTCGCGACGAGATCGGCGATGGCAAAGCTGTTCCAGAAGGCGTTCTGCCTGCGATAGCCGCCGGGTTCAAGCCCGAAGACCTCCTTCAGGATCTTCAGGTCGTGCGGAATGGCGAAGGCATCGCGGGAATCTTCGTGGCTGAAAAAATAATAGAAATTGTCGAAGCCCGCCCAGGTGATCGCCGACATGCACATGGTGCAGGGTTCGTGCGTCGACAGGAAGATCAAATCCTTGGTCGCCGGCTTGTCGCCAAGCTCGTAGAAGCGCTTCAGCGTATGCACTTCGCCGTGCCAGAGCGGATTGTCGAGCTCGTTGTTGGTCTCGGCGACGACGAGCGAAAGATCGGATTTGCGCAGGATCGCCGCGCCGAACACCTTATTCCCCAGTGAAACGCCGCGCTCGGTCAGCGGCAGGATATCGTCTTCGACAACGGAAAGCAGGCGGGCGGCGATGGTTTTGTCGGGCATTGATCTCTCCGGTTTTCCCTCAGTCTATCGCCTCGGCGGCGCAAGTGAAATGCGCGAAACGCCGGTGGACGTCTTTTGTCACAGGCTTTACAATGCGCTGCAGCAAATGCGCTCACTTGTGCTGTTTTGGTCAGCATGGGTGACTTTTCTCAAATCGCTAATGAGACGAGCAAAAGAATACCCGCTTGCTGGGGCTTTCGAATTTCTGTTCCTTCAATCCCTTGTCGATCAAGGGCATAGTCTGGCAACTTCGAAGTGGATTGATGATGTCTCCCAAGACTGAGCAGCTTTCGGTATTTCCAGCCTTCTTTCGCGTGGAAGGCCAGAAGACGGCTGTCTTCGGCAATGGCGACGAAGCGTTCGCCAAGGTGCGGCTGCTCTTGAACACACGGGCGCGGATCGTTGCCTATGCCGATCGGCCGCAAGCCGATTATCACGCCTTCCTGATCGCCAACCGTATCGAGACCGTGCGCACCGGCTTTTCCGCCGAGCAGGTCGAGGGATCGGCGCTGGTCTTCGCCGCCACCGGCAATGAGGCTGACGACCGCCGGATTGTCGATGCCGCCCGCACTGTCAGAATTCCGGCCAATGCCGTCGATCAGCCCGATTACTGCGATTTCTTCACGCCGGCGCTGGTCAATCGCGCCCCCGTCGCCGTTGCGATCGGCACCGAAGGGGCGGGGCCGGTTCTGGCGCAAATGATCCGTGCGCAGATCGATCAGCTTCTCTCCCCCTCGCTCGGCCGGCTTGCCGGCCTGGCGACGAGCTACCGCAAGGCCGTTGACCAGCTCGTTCCGCGTGGCGTCACCCGCCGCGTCTTCTGGCGCCGCTTTTTCTCCGGCGCCGTGGCCGATGCGATCGCCAACGGCAACCTGCCGCAGGCCCGCCACGCCGCCCACCGGCTGTTGGGCTCGATGGACAAAGTCGCCGGCCATGTCTGGCTGGTCGGTGCCGGTCCCGGTGCCGAGGATCTTCTGACGCTACGCGCCCAGCGCGTAATGATGGAAGCCGACGTCATCGTCTATGACGCGCTCGTGCCGCAGGCGATCGTCGATATGGGCCGCCGCGACGCCGAGCGGCTTTCCGTCGGCAAGCGCAAGGGCTGCCATTCGAAATCGCAGGAAGAGATCAACGACCTGCTGGTCGACCTCGGTCGCCAGGGCAAGCGTGTCGTCCGCCTGAAATCCGGCGATCCGCTGGTCTATGGCCGGGCAGGCGAAGAGATGGCGGCAATGCGCGCTGCCGGCGTCACCTATGAGGTGGTGCCCGGCATCACCTCGGCTTTCGCCGCCGCCGCCGATTTCGAGCTGCCGCTGACGCTGCGCGGCGTTGCCTCCTCGCTGGTCTTCACCACCGGCCATGATTTGACCGGCGACGTGCTGCCCGATTGGGCAAGCCTTGCCGTCTCCGGCGCGACGATCGCCGTCTATATGGGCCGCACGGTTGCCGCCTCCGTTGCCGAGCGGCTGATGCAGGCCGGCATTCCCGCCGAGACCACCGTCGCCGTCATCGAGAATGCCAGCCGCACTGAGCGCCGCCTGCTGCATGGCACGCTCGCCGATCTGCCCGACCTGCAGCACCGCGACGAGCTGACCGGTCCGGTCATGGTCATTATCGGCGATGCGGTCGCCGGCGCCAATTTCGAACTGTCCGAGCCGCTGGTGCGTGCGAACGCCCGGCTCGAGGAACTTTCAAGGAGCTAAACATGGTAGACAAGGTTCTGACGGCCAACCGGCTGACGGACGGCATTGCCGTCTGGCTGGATGCGAAGGGCGCGTGGTCCACCTCGCTGCAGGAGGCGCTAGTCGCCCGCCATAACGAAGCCGTTGAAGCGCTGGAAGCCATCGGCAAGAAATCCTATGCCGATAACGAAGTCGTTGACGTCGCCGTCGTCGAAGTCCAGGACACCAACGGCAGTCTCTGGCCGCTTCGCCTTCGCGAGCGCATCCGCGCCCAGGGTCCGACCATGGAATATGCCCCGGGCTACGCTCCGGCCGATCCCGAATTCATTGCAGTCTGAGGAAGACGATGTACCGTTACGACGAATTTGACCATGCCTTTGTCAGCGAGCGCGTCGAGCAGTTTCGCGACCAGGTTCAGCGCCGCCTTTCCGGCGAACTTGCCGAGGATGCGTTCAAGCCGCTGCGCCTGATGAACGGCGTCTACCTGCAGCTCCACGCCTATATGCTGCGCATCGCCATTCCTTATGGCACGCTGAGCGCCCGCCAGCTGCGCATGCTCGCCCATATTGCCCGCACCTATGACCGCGGCTATGGCCATTTCACCACGCGCCAGAACCTGCAGTTCAACTGGCCGAAGCTGTCGGAAATCCCCGATGCGCTCGCCGATCTCGCAAGCGTCGAGATGCATGCCCTGCAGACCTCGGGCAACTGCATCAGAAACGTGACGGCCGATCACTTTGCCGGTGCCGCCGCCGATGAGATCGCCGATCCGCGTCCCTATGCCGAAATCCTGCGCCAGTGGTCGTCGGTCCATCCGGAATTCTCCTTCCTGCCGCGCAAGTTCAAGATCGCCGTCACCGGCGCCGACCGCGACCGCGCCGCGATCCAGGTCCACGATATCGGCCTGCATCTGAAGAAGAACGACAAGGGCGAGATCGGTTTTGCCGTCTATGTCGGCGGTGGCCAGGGCCGCACGCCGATGATCGCCAAGCTGATCCGCGACTTCCTGCCCGAAGAGGACCTACTCTCCTACACCACGGCAATCGTTCGCGTGTACAATCTGCACGGCCGCCGCGACAACAAGTACAAGGCCCGCATCAAGATCCTCGTGCACGAAACCGGCGCCGAGGAACTGGCGCGCCAGGTGGAAGTGGAATTCGCCGCGCTGAAGGATAGCGAGCTGAAGCTGCCGGAAAAGGACGTCGAGGCGATCGCCAGCTATTTCGCACTGCCGGCTTTGTCCGAGCGCGCCGAAGGCTGGGAAAACCTCGCCCGCTGGAAGAAGGCCGATCCGGATTTCGCCCGCTGGGTGCAGCAGAACGTGCAGCCGCACAAGAACCCCGATTACGGCATGGTGACGATCTCGCTGAAGCCGATCGGCGGCATTCCGGGGGATGCTACCGACGCGCAGATGGATGCGATCGCCGATCTCGCCGAAGAATATGCCTTCGACGAAATCCGTGTCAGCCATGAGCAGAACCTCATCCTGCCGCATGTTGCACTTGCCGATCTGGAAGCCGTCTATCGCGGCCTCGTCGCCATCAATCTGGCCGAAGCCAATGCCGGCCTGATCACCGATATCATTGCCTGTCCGGGGCTGGACTATTGCGCGCTCGCCAATGCGCGCTCCATTCCGCTGGCGCAGGAAATCTCCCGCCGTTTCGGCAATGCCGAACGCCAGGCCGAGATCGGCGAGCTGAAGATCAAGATCTCCGGCTGCATCAATGCCTGCGGCCACCACCATGTTGGCCATATCGGCCTGCTTGGTGTCGAGAAGAAGGGCGCCGAACTCTACCAGATCACCCTCGGCGGTTCCGGCGACGAACATACCTCGATCGGCGAGATCATCGGCCGCGGTTTTGAGCCCGACCGGGTGACGGACGCGATCGAGACGATCGTCGACACCTATCTCGGCCTGCGCCTCGATCCATCGGAGATCTTCCTTGCCACCTATCGCCGCGTCGGGCCGCAGCCTTTCAAGGCTGCGCTCTACGGCTCAACCGCCGAAGCGGCATAAGGAGGCGATGATGACGAAGATCTGGAGAGAAACCGGTTTTGTCGAAAACGATCCCTGGGTGATCGAGACCGACGAGGCGAAGGCGACCGGCGAGCAGAAGCCGCTGCTCAGCCTCGACGAGCTGATCGCCAAGGCCGACGTAAGCAACGATGTCGGCCTCGGGGTGCTGATCAAGCCGGCCGACGATGTGCGCCGGCTGGAGCCCTATCTTTATCGCCTCGAAATCGTTGCCGTCGCCTTTCCGGCGTTCAACGACGGGCGGGCCTTCAGCCATGCCTCGCTGCTGCGCCAGCGCCTCGGCTACACCAACGAGCTGCGCGCCGTCGGCGACGTGCTGATCGACCAGGTGCCGCTGATGCTGCGCGTCGGTATCGACAGCTTTTCCGTCAGCAACGCCACGGCGCTGAAGCGGCTTTCCGAAAACCGTCTTCCCGCCATTCCCCATCATTATCAGCCGGCGGTGCGTGACGCCGAAGCCGGCAAGGGCTATAGTTGGCGCCGTCAGGCGAAGCCGGCCGCATAAGCGACCGATCCGCCTTTTTACGATGAGCGGAACGGTAGCATGAAGACATTCGAAGTGGCGGTGATCGGTGGCGGTCTCGCCGGCATGATCGCCGCAATCGCGCTTGGTCGCGGTGGCCGTAGTGTGGCGCTGGTGGCGCCCGTCGCGGCAAAAGAGGACCGGCGCACCACAGCGCTGATGGATCAGTCGATCCGCTTCTTCGACCGGCTGGCGCTCTGGGAAAAGCTGCGCCCGGCAGCCACGCCTCTCACCAGCATGCGCATCGTCGACGGCACTGACCGGCTGCTGCGCGCGCCGACGACCACCTTCCGCGCCGCTGAGGTCGGCCTCGATGCCTTCGGCTATAATTTCCCCAACAAGGCGCTGATCGACGTCCTCGAAAATGCCGTCGCCGACGAGGGCAATATCACCCGCTTCACCGAGATGGCCGAATCGATCGAAATCTCCGCCGAGACCGTGTCGATCACGCTTGCGGGCGGCGAGATGCTTTCAGCCGATTTTGCCGTCGGCGCCGACGGCCGCGGCTCGAAGCTGCGCGAGACGGCAGATATCGGCGTGCGCAACTGGTCCTATCCGCAGTCGGCGATGGTGCTGAATTTCGCCCATTCGCTGCCGCACCAGAACATCTCGACCGAATTCCATACCAAACATGGCCCCTTCACCCAAGTGCCGCTGCCCCAAGGTCGCTCCAGCCTCGTCTGGGTACAGGACCCCGCTGAAGCAGCAAAGCGCCTGGAATTGCCGCTTGCCGAACTCGGCGCCCTTGTCGAGGCGCGCATGCAGTCCATGCTCGGCAAGGTCGATGTGGAGGAGGGCGTCCAGGTCTGGCCGCTGTCCGGCATGATCGCCCATCGTTTCGGCAAGGGGCGCATCGCGCTGATCGGCGAGGCCGCCCATGTCTTCCCGCCGATCGGGGCGCAGGGGCTGAACCTCAGCCTGCGCGATATCATGGCGCTGACCGAGATCCTCTGCGACAGGGCGGAATTGCCGGTGCCGGCCGATGCCGGCGAAAGCTTCGACCGCAAGCGCCGCGCCGATATCATGACGCGCACGGCCAGTGTCGATCTTCTCAACCGCTCGCTGCTTTCGGATTTCCTGCCGGTGCAGATGCTGCGGGCTGCGGGCCTGCATATCCTCTCGGCGATTCCGCCGCTGCGCAATATCATCATGCGCGAAGGCATCGAGCCCGGCCGCGGCTTGCGCGATATTCCGGGTGCTCTACGGGAAAAGCTGAAGCGGAAGAAGGCCTGAGCGGATCACGATCAGCCAGAGCGAAACGCTGACCACCGAAAGCACCGTTGTGATCAGGATCGTCGCCGAGGCGCGCTCCTGCCACACACTATATTGCTGGCCGATGACGAAGACGTTGGTCGCCGTCGGCAGCGAGGCGAGCAGCACGGCTGCCTGGATCCACACCGGCTCGAACCCACCGACCGCTGTCAGTGCCAGGAAAACCGCGACCGGGTGCAGGATCAGCTTCGCCGGCACGATGTAGCCGATCTCAGCCGGGATCCGCTTCAGCGAAGAAAAACGGAAATGCTCTAGGCGCATGTCGGCTCAAAAAAGCACGCCGATCAATCCACATTTGTTGGCCCATGGTCCAACTATACTTCATCAACCCATACACCGAAGATGCCGCCGACGGGAGAGCTACAGAAGCAACAATCCCGCGATTACGAAGTGTGACCTTAGCAATCGGCATCGCGCCGGCGGAGATGAGCAAATGGCACAACAGGATAACTTCGGAATTAGCAGAGCTGATTTTCTAAAAGGGATGGCGACGACGGGCCTGACGGTGGGTCTCGTCGGGCGCTCGTCAGCAGCATCCGCGCAGGATGCCCCACCTGTTTCGCCGAGCGGAAGCGCCGCAAAACCGGCCACCAAGGCGACGACCGAATATAACGCGCTTTATCGCAACGGCCTTCCATTCGATGATGTGAAGGATTTCAAGGACGCCCATCGCGGGCTTTTGGCGGCACTGCCGGACCCGGCGATCATCAACAATGCCGAAGGCGTTCCCGTCTGGGACCTCAGCACCTATTCGTTCCTCGGCACATCCGATCAGGACGATGCGCCCGATACGGTCAATCCGAGCCTCTGGCGCATGGCCAAGCTCAACATGATTCACGGCCTGTTCGAAGTCGTTGACGGCGTCTATCAGGCGCGGGGTTATGACCTTTCGGTGATGAGCATCATCCGCACCGATACCGGCTATATCGTTATCGACCCGCTCGTCAGTTCGGAAACGGCCTCGGCCGTCTGGAAACAACTGGTCATCCCGAAGCTTGGCGACAAGCCGATTGTCGCGGTCATCTACACGCATAGCCATGTGGACCATTATGGTGGTGTGCGTGGGCTGGTGAACCAGGCCGATATCGATGCCGGCAAGGTCAAAATCCTGGCGCCGGAGGATTTCACCGAAGCGGCCGTCGGCGAAAACATCATTGCCGGCAACGCCATGAGCCGGCGCGCAAGTTATATGTACGGCAACCTACTGCCGCGCGGTGCGACCGGCCAGGTCGATGGCGGCCTTGGCAAATCCACCTCTTCAGGCGAAATCGGACTGGCATTGCCGACCGATTGGGCGACGGAAACGGGGCAGAAGATCAACATCGATGGCGTTGAGCTGCAGGTGCTGATGGCGCCGAATTCCGAGGCGCCGTCGGAATTCATGTTCTACATTCCCCGCTACAAGGCATTCTGCGCCGCGGAAGACGCCTGCCATACGCTGCACAATCTCTACACGCTGCGCGGCGCAAAGGTTCGCGACGGGCTCCTCTGGTCGAAATATCTGCAGCAGGCGCTAGACATGTTCGGCGGCGAGACGGAAGTGCTTTTCACCTCGCATCACTGGCCGACCTGGGGCAATGACAAGGTTGTGGCTCATATCGAAAAGCAGCGCGACTTGTTCCGCTTCATCCATGACCAGGTGATGCGCATGGCAAACAGCGGCATGACCCCGAAGGAGATCGGCGAAGTCATTCGCCTGCCGCAGGAGCTGGCGACCACGTGGGCCTGCAGAAGCTATTACGGCACGGTCTATCATGACGCTGTGGCGCAATATAACCTTCGCCTCGGCTTCTTCGACGGCGTTCCGGCCACGCTTCACCAATTGCCGCCGACCGATGCCGGCGCCCGCTATGTCAACTTCATGGGCGGTGCTGACAATGTGCTGCGGCAAGCGAAGGAATCCTTCGACCAGGGCGACTATCGTTGGGTTGCCGAAGTGGTCAATCACGTCGTCTTTGCCGATGCCAACAACATCGCCGCAAAACAGCTCCTCGCCGATACCTACGAGCAGCTCGGCTATCAGGCCGAATCCGGCCCGTGGCGCAACTTCTATCTGACGGGGGCACGCGAGCTTCGCCAAGGCGTTACAGAACTGCCGACGCCGAACACGGCAAGCCCGGATACGATCAAGGCCATGCCGATCGAGATGTTCTTCGACTTCCTCGGAGTGCGGCTGAACGGCGACCGCGCTGCCGGCAAGACCATCAACATCAACATGGAACTGACCGACACGAACCAGAAATATGCGGTCGGCGTTGCCAACGCCGCCATCCACTATTCCAAGGACAAGACGCTTTCGGACGCCGATGTGTCGATCGTCACCACCCGCGAGGCGTTGAACGACGTGATGCTCGGTACTTCGACGATGGAAAAGCAGGTTGTGGAGGGCAAGGCCAAGCTAACTGGCGATCCGAAGAAGCTGGCAGAATTCGTCGGCCTGCTCGACAACTTCGAATTCTGGTTCAACATCGTCACAGCGTGACGGGGGGGCTAAGGCATGTGCACCATATGCTCGCTGACCATCGAGTTCTCCGTCGAGCATCCACTTGCACTTGCGGTGGCTGTAGCAACCCGGCAGGCGATCGACGAGGATCTCCTGCCGGAGCCTCCCATCGGCGAAGTCGACATGGGTCAGTCCCGTCACGCGGCGGTCGTGCTTTTGACGACCCTGCAGCAGCGGCTTGAACAGGTTCTTTCGAGTTCAAAGCTGGCGGCTCTTCCAAACTTCTTCGTCCTGATGATCGAAAGCAGGACGTGGGGCTACTTCCTTCCAACGCCTAGCGGTTTCGACGTTCGGGCCGATCCGCCGGCCCCCCGTGTCGAACCTGACGTGGATGGGATGAGAGACTGCATCGTCATTGTCTCCCAGGAGGGCGCTGCAGCCCTGACCAACGGGCAGCTTACATTTCTGCACTCAGAACAGACCGGCGTCCTGGTGGTCGATGGACCGGATCTATCTGTCGGCAATGTGCGATCGGCCTTTTCGGCAGCTTATCCGGTCGGACGGTTCAGCGAGTTCGTCTGCGCCGAGGTCGCATGAAACTCATTGGCGGCACAGAGCGCCACCAATCACAGTTCAGATGTCGGATCAACAGGCAGCGGAAGGCGAAAGGAAGCCCATGCATCGTTCGATCAAACATTTCCTTGGGATGCTGGCAGCGTCTGTTTTCACTCCGGGGGCTTATGCCGCGGATCTGCTGCCCGTAACGGCGCCGCAGCCCGTTCCCCGAGATCCCGGCCAATGGACGTTTTCGTTTTCGCCCTACTTCTGGGCGGCGGGACTGGACGGCGAGACGCAAGTCTTCGGGCTTCCCACCGTCGATATCCACCAGGACTTCGGCGACATCCTGTCGGACCTCGACTTTGCGTTCATGGCGGCGGGCGATGCCAGATATGACCGGTACAGCATTTTCACCGATCTCAGCTACGTCCGCGTGACGACCAGTTCGGCTTCGCCGCGCGGCGTCGTCGCAGACGAAGTCAGGCTGAAATCGGAGACGTTCACCGCAATGCTGGGTGGTGCCTACACGGTCTACGAGGATCAGAATGCGCGGCTGGACGTTCTCGCGGGTGCTCGCTTCTGGCACGTCGAAACGCGTGTCGGCCTGAGCGGCGGGCTGATCGGCAGCCTGTCGAAGACCGATTCCGCAAACTGGGTCGACGCCATCGTCGGCATCAAGGGTAGCTACTCCTTCACCGACAAGATCTACGCGACCGGCTGGGGAATGATCGGTGCGGGTGGGGCGGACCTCGACTGGGACGTTCTCGCGGGCCTTGGCTACAAGTTCAATGACACCGTTTCCGCCGTGGCCGGCTATCGCGCGCAGGGCGTGGACTACAGCAGCGATGGGTTTTCCTACGACGTCATCCAGCATGGACCGATCATCGGGATGACCGTGAGATTCTGACGTTGGAGTACCTCGCCAAAAAAACTATCCAATCCGATCGCGTCGCTGATAACTACGACTCCGGCTATGGCCCCGACGAGGGCGAGAGAGCCATGGTCAACATCCAGCCTGTCGTTCCGATCGATCTCAACGATGACTGGAAAGCGGCCGACGTCTACCGGACTGATCGGGGGCGTCGGCCCCGCGCTGCTGCCCTGATCAACGCTAACCAAGGTTCGATCCATGCGCCACATCTCCCGAGTGCTTATCTTGGTTGCCTCGATCCTTCTCGGCGTTCATCCGTTAGTCTTCGCCGCCGAAAGCGCCGCATTGACGATGGCTGCAATCCTCCCGAAGCCGCATACCGGCGATCTCGACGCGATGACGAAGCTGCGGCTGATCCGTATTCTCGTTCCCTACAGCAAGACGATTTATTTCCTCGACAAAGGCCGCCAGTTCGGAACGGCCGTCGAGTTTGGTACCGCGCTCGAGACAGCACTAAACGAGGGAAAGAAGAAAGAGATCGAGCGCATGCGGATCGCCTTCATTCCGACGCCGCGCGACCGGCTGATCCCTGCTCTCAACGAAGGGCTGGGCGATATCATCATGGCGAACATGACGATCACGCCCAAGCGACTGGAGCAGGTCGATTTCAGTGCACCGATCTACGAGCACGCAAGCGAAGTTTTAGTTACGGGACCGTCAGCCCCAGCAATCGCAAGTCTCGACGACTTATCCGGCAAGGAGATCTCCGTCCGGGAGACCAGCAGCTACGACGAGCATCTTCTTGCTCTGAACGAGCGCATGAAGGCGGAGGGCCGGCCCGAAGTCCAAATGAAGGTCATCGACGAAAACCTCGAGGACGAGGACCTCATGGAGATGGTCAATGCAGGACTACTGCCCTGGACGATCGTCGACCAATACAAGGCCGACATTTGGACGAAGGTGTTCACCGATCTCAAGGTGCGTTCGGATATCGCGATCTCGACCGACGGTCATATCGCTTGGGCGATCCGCAAGGACAGCCCGCAACTGAAGGCAGTGCTCGACAAGTTTGCTGGCGAGCACGAGGTCGGCACAACATTCGGCAACATGCTGCGCAACAAGTATTTCAAGAGCGACAAGATCCTCAAGCAGGCCTATTCCCCCGAGGATGTCGCGCGCTTCAAGACGCTCGTCGACATATTCCGGGTCCATGCTGGGGAATACTCGTTCGACTACCTCATGCTGATGGCACAGGGCTATCAGGAATCGCAGCTCGACCAGAAGCGACGTAGCCCGCGCGGCGCTGTCGGGGTTATGCAACTGCTTCCGGCAACCGCCGCCGGAAAGGAGGTCGGCATCACAGGCATTGCCAAGAGCGAGGATCGGAACGTCGAAGCGGGCGCGAAATATCTGCGCCACCTTATCGACGTCTACATCGACGATCCGGGCATCTCGCCGCGCGATCGCCAGCTCATGGCGTTTGCGGCCTATAATGCCGGACCGGGCAACCTCAGGAAATTTCGCAAGAAGGCCGCCGAGCTCGGCCTCAGCTCGGATGTATGGTTCGGAAACGTCGAGAATGGTGCTGCTGCGATCGTTGGCCGGGAAACGGTGCAGTATGTCGGCAACATCTTCAAATACTACATCGCCTACAGCCTCCTGGAGGAAGAGACATCCGGCCGCAAGACGTCAGCAAAGACCGCACCGCAATCGCAAAACTGACGTCTAGGTCGGATCGTCCAGATGACAAGATTGCAAACTGCACCACCGCTCAATTCCGGCGCGCGAGAGGTTGCCCGCCCGTGGGAACCTCCCTATTTTAGTACGCTTGAATATTGACTCCACGTTGCATCGCGGATGCGACAAGTTTCAGGTGGTCGCAAGCGGTGGGTTCGAATCGTGCAAAGAGCGTGAAATATCAGGCGATAGGTCTGGCCTGCGCCCTTTTCCTTGCTGTTTCGCTTACTGCATTCGTCGCGAAACAGGCGGTCGCGCAAGTCGGCCCGCATCCCGTCAGCCGAGTCCTGCTTATCTACGAAAACGAAAGCACTCTGACAGCCGCTGTTGAGGTGGCGCAGGGCCTTCGTGCAAGCATGTCAAAGGCCATGCCGGCCGATATAGAAATCTACAGCGAGTACCTCGACACCGTACGTTTCCCTTCCCCCGCCAACGTCGCCCGCCTTACGGATTATTTGACTTCGAAATACCAGGGAATGACGTTCGATGTCATCCTGACGATTGGACCGGGAGCGTTGAAATTCGCGCTTGATCATCGCACCGCAATCGGAGGCGGCGCGCCGATCGTGTTTGGAGCCGTGACTGACAATTCGATCCGCAACAATAATTTACCCGCCGATGTGAAAGGCGTCGTCAGCCACTTTGATGTGGGCAAGACGATCGGCCTTGCCCTCACGTTGCAGCCCGATACAAAGCAGATCGTCGTCGTCACCGGCTCGTCGGCCTTCGACAAAAGTTGGCAAGTCTCTGCGCGTGCTACCCTGCGCGACGCCTATTCGGGTGTTCCAGTGACTTATCTTTCGAACTTGCCGATCGAAGGTTTCATGGATGCTGCGCGCAATGCAGCGGACCAGACGATCTTTCTCGTCCTGACGATTTTTGAGGACGCCGACGGCAGAAAATTCATTCCACGCGATGCTGCGGGGAAGATTGCTGCCGTCGCTCGGGTGCCGGTCTATTCGGTCTACAGTTCATATTTCGGCGCCGGGGCCACGGCTGGCTACGTGGGGACTTTCCAGGCGGTCGGGGAGCAGATGGGCTCACTTGCGGCAAGGGTGCTTAAAGGCGATCTCAATGCATCGCAGACGAGCTTCGTCGGGGATGGCCCGCTGGTGGACTGGCTGCAGGTCCGTCATTTCGGTATCGACCCGGAGCGCATTCCGCGGAATGCTGAAATCGTGAACTTTCAGCCGTCCGTCTGGGAACGATACCGCCCCCAGATATTAGCCATTCTCGCTGTCATTGTTCTACAAACCGCTACGATTGTGGCGCTGTTCTTCGAGCGCCGACGCAAGGTCCGGCTTCAGGCGGAGCTTAACCTCGAACGCCTTGAACTAGCCTACATCTCGCGAACGGCCCAGCTCGGGGAACTGTCCGGCGCGCTTGCGCACGAACTGAACCAACCTTTGACGTCCATTCTTGCTAATGCAGAGTCAGGGCGAAGACTTCTCGATAGTGATCCCTTGGACAGTGGCGAACTGCGGGAGATCCTCGGCGACATCGTTCTCGACAACAGGCGTGCCTCGACCGTGATTATTCAGTTGCGCCGCCTGATGATCCGAGGCGAGACCAGCCTCGCGTCGATGGATCTCAATCACGCGGCGACCACGACGCTTGCCCTTTTACGCAGTGAGCTTCTGGCACGGCAGACCCAAGTCGATCTGGCGCTCGATCTGCCGGATGTCCGTATCCAGGGAAATCTGCCGCAATTGCAGCAAGTCATTCTCAATTTGGTGCTGAATGCTGCAGATGCAATGCGGCATATGCCGCCGGCTAAACGCATAATTGCAATCGAGACAAGAAAACGCGAGAATGGAACACTTGAGCTTACTGTAACCGATCTGGGCGTCGGCATCGCCCCGGAACGGGTCGCGGATTTGTTTAAGCCGTTCGTCAGCACGAAGAAGGCGAGCCTCGGCCTCGGCTTGGCGATCTGCAAGTCGATCGTACAGGCTCACGGAGGAACCCTGCGCTTTGACGATAGCGTTCGGCAAGGCGCTCGTGTGATACTCACTTTACCGGCTGCATAGGGGGATATGATGAGCAATTCATCTGCGACCATTCATATCGTGGACGACGACGTCGGAATACTGAGAGCACTGAAACGACTTCTCACTATAGCTGGCCATAACGTCGAAACGCACCTGTGCGCAGAGGACTTTCTCGCAAAACATGACCCCGACAAACCTGGTTGCGCGATTGTCGATCTTGGCTTGCCGGGATTGGATGGCTTCGGGCTCCAGGACAGTCTGGTGATAGACCACGTAGAGCGGCCGATTATCTTTTTGACAGGCAATGGCAACATTCCCGCGAGTGTTCGCGCGATGAAAGCGGGGGCCGTCGACTTTCTGACCAAGCCCGTCGAACCAAACTGCCTGCTATCGGCTGTCTCGCAAGCGATCGAAAGGGATGCGGCCGCACGACAGATCGGACAAGAACGAAGGATTGCTGAGCACCGCTTCGCCACACTGACACGGCGCGAGCGGGAGGTGTTTGCGTGGGTTGTTGCTGGCCGGCTGAACAAGCAGATCGCGGCTGAACTTGGCACCGTCGAAAAAACCGTCAAGGTTCATCGCGGCCGTATGATGGAGAAAATGGGCGTCCGTAATGTTGCCGATCTCGTGCGCCTTGGAGCAACCCTCCATCATTAACGCAAACATTGGACACAAGGCCAATTCACTGCCCGCATTCTTTCTGTAATATGGTGTCATGGATACGCCGGGACCCAAGGTCGCGATTGTGGATGACGATGAGGTTGTTCGTCGCGCGCTGCGGCGAATGATAGCTTCGCTTGCCTATTCTCCGATCGAGTTCGGGTCCGGCGAAGCGTTCCTTGCTGAACTTCCAAATACGAAGTTTGCTTGCGCTCTAATCGACATGTATATGCCCGGCCTCAACGGAATCGACATTGTAGGAAGGATGCGGTCCGAAGGACGAGACATCCCTTCTATCATCATAACAGGCGGCGATGAGCCGAAGTTGGAAGCGCGCTGCTTCAAGGCAGGAGCCGCAGGATATATGGTCAAACCGATCGAACGTGACGCCATCGGCGAAGCAATACGGACATTGCTGCAATAAAGAATTTCCACAGATCCAGAGGGATTGAGCCGAGATTTTGTCGTCGTTCTTCGCGACCGCGACATCCAGTCTAATTAATGCATGTCGTTATTCCGGAACGGTGCAGCGGTTCCGGGGATATCGACATGCATAAAAACAACAGACTAACGCGCGTCACACGAATCAAATCGGATGCGACGCGCTTTAGTGCGGGCCTAACCCGATTCCGGTCAGTAGTCCCAGAAGGCCGGCACCCAACGAAAGGCGTCGCCGTCGACCGCCACCCGGCCAACGGACGGGAACGGCAGGTGAGTGGCCACCAGTTGCTCGCCGGTCTCCGCCAGTTCCCGCAAAAGACGGACCCGAACGCGAGCCGCCTCCTCGGGGTCGTGTTCGAAGCCGTTGTACCAGTCGGGGTGTTCAAACCCGACCGCGAACACGGCGTCGCCGGCAAACATCAGCCGTTCGCTGCCGGACGCCAGGCGGACCACGCTGTGCCCGGGGGTGTGGCCGCCGGTGCGATGAACGACCACGCCCGGCGCCACCTCGTACTCCTCATCGAACAGCCGCAAATGGCTGCGGTACTCTTTCGCGAACCGCTTTGCGGCCGCCCGAAGCGCGTCCGGGAACCCCGCCGGCATGGAGACCCGGGAGAAATCGGGCGCCTCCCAGAACTTGACCTCGGCCGCCGCCACGTGGATCCGCAGGTCGGGGCGCAGCTGGTCCTTCACCCCGTCGACGAGTAGCCCGCCAATGTGGTCCATGTGCATGTGGGTCAGCACCACGTCGGTCACCGACGCGAGATCGATGCCGGCGGCCTCCAGTCGCTTGATCAGCTGCCCGGCCCGCGGCAAGTGCAAGTCCGGGTCGACCCCCAGCCCGGCGTCGAGGAGGATGGTCTGGTCGCCGCTGCGCACCACGACCACGTTCAGCGCCCAGTCGAAAGCGTCCGGCGGCAGGAACATGTCTTTCAGCCAGGCCGCTCGGGCGGCCGGATCGGCGTTGTGTCCCAGCATCGCAGTTGGCAGCGGTAACACTCCATCGCTGACCACCAGCACCTCAATCTCGCCGATCCGCACCGCGTAGCGCGACGGAACCAACTCGTCGGGCCGAGGTCTGCCAGAGTGTGCGGTGTTTTCCAGGCTCATCTTTGTCTCAAGGTTCATGTTCGTCTCCTTCTGACCGCCGCCTTAGACACGGCACCGACGACGCTACATGGAGGCGTGTTTGCGATCGATTGGGTCGAGGAATAAGGGCGAGTGGGGCCGAGGGACAGGGCGAGCTATACCACGGCATAGGTGCAGGCCTCGCTTTTTACTGCCGGCGGCGTGCTGATGAGCGCGCGGTCGATTAGATCAACGAATGCGGCAAGCCTGCTGAATGGGCTCGCCACAAATGTCATTTTTGCCATCGGCGGGCATTGAATCGGAAGGATTATTTTTCGGCCCCATCGCAAAAGAGCTGCTTCTTGTCCCGTTAAAAATGTCAGACCACAGGCGAGCTGCCACATGGCCGTAAAAAAACCCGCCGAGGCGGGTTTGTGGGAGATTTCGATATGATGCTCAGGTGGTGGAGTGTCCGAGTGGCGGCTAGCTCGGCGGCAAAATAACGAGTTGACGCCGCTTCACTTTGCGAACGACCATAAGCTTCACAACGGAAAGGACCTTTGAATGTTTGAGAAGCTTGATGCCACTGAGCTGCAGCGCCGCGAGGATGAGATTTTCTTCAAATTCATGGAACGGAAATGGGCGCTGGACGCCGTCGGCGTTCCGCCGACTCATGATAAATTGTTCTGCCTCCTCAAATGGCAGTTGGACGAAATTGAAGCGGCGAAAGCAAACTTGGAGGAGGCGACGGCCGCGGCCTGATGCGGCGAGTCCTTGCGGCATCACTGGCGAAAAATGTCAGCTTTGCGATAGATTCGCTCGAACCCGCCGAAATCATAGACAGGCGTGACGCCGGAGACGCGCTTCTCGGTTTTCGCGTAGTGCTCTTTTCCGCGGGCCAGCTTCCGGAAGGTGATGTGGTCCTTCAGGAACGCCCTGACGGACTCCTCCGAGTACGCGGTTACCGTGAGGCCGTTGCCGCTTCGGTACTGGATGGTCTCGAACACGCCAGCGCTCGCAAGGCGAATAACGGTGTCCGCCAAGGCCACCAGGCGCGTCGTCAAGAAATTCGTGGCTACGTAACCCGCAGGAGTGCCGACACCGGCGACTGCCTTGACGGCATCGACGTCCACGAGGAGATGCTCGAGCGTTGTCGACTTGCCGTCAGGCTTCGAAATGCTGAAAGGAATCTTTCCCTCCAGAATTCCATGAAGCTGGTTGACGAACGACATGAACGGAACGCAGTTTTTCAGAGGCACCATTCCCGGTGCGTCACCCGTTGTCGCCAAACTGTCGAGGCGCGCAACCAGACCTTCGATCTCTGCGCGCGAGAACAGATTTTTCAAGTCGTGATCCGACTTCTCGGTCGCCGCGGAAATGATGCCCGCATTGACGAGCTGTCGGACGACCTGAGGAGAGGCATCGAGACGTTCGCGAACGAATGCCATCGGCACGCTGTCCTTCCAGTTCGCGATGACGCCTTCCATCGTTTCAACCTCGATCGAGACCTTGATGTCACGAACCGACGTCGCGTCACCATTGAGCAGACCTGCGGCGTTTAGAAGCTTGCGCATTGTGGCAGGATGGATTCCGTACGTGGTGAAGGCACTACGCACGCTGTGGAACTTGCGAACCCCACCATGGCCGAGGAAGTTGTTCTCCGGACCCAGCGGATGGACGCTAAAGGCATGGTCGCGAACGAAGTTGACGAGGGTCCCGAACCCCGGCGGCTCCGCGTTTTCGTGCAGGAAATCGTAGAGCTCGCCGTAGAGCTTGCTTCCCACCGATTTATCGTCGGCGCCCTGATGGCGCTCGTCGAGTTTTTCAAGGAAATCTCGAAGACCGAGATATCCCTCTGAAAGCAGACCGAAGCCCGCTTTCGCCACGGCCCGGAGTTCCTCGGTTGAATACTTGGAGAGCGTCTTTCGGTCGCCGATGATGATCATGGAGCCCAAGACGTCGCAAAGCTGTAACGCGCCGTCATACGGGAGCTCGTCCAGAACCTCGTGGCAGACCGATGCGCCGTTGAGGCGGTCGCAGAAATACCGGTCGAAGCCGGTCACCTCTACCGGTATGTTGATTTCTGCCGCCGCAAGGACCTCATCCCAATTGTCCATGAGCGCACTGGTGAAGTCCTCCTCTGCGTAGCCTGCATACTTCTGCGAGATCGATACCAAGCCGACTTCGTGGGTGGGACAGACGGAAACGCGGGCGTGCATCCATGAAGCGCGGCAATAGACATTGGTGAACGGGCGTCGCCCGCCGCCCGTGTGATCCTCGACGACACAGTGCGGGCAGTAGCGAGCGGCTTCGCGGCGGACGTCGCGACGGCTGATCAGCTCAGCACGAAGCTTGTGGCGCGACCCGTCCTCCACGCGCAACGCATGGTATGCGAGTTCTTCGGCGGTATTGCCGGTCATGGCAGCAAGGTGAGCGACAGCCGCCCCGAAGCTTCCATGGTGCCAGATCTTGATGCCGGTCAGACGCATGAACTTGGGCAGGCGCATATTGCGTTCGCGAGCATAGCGCGCCGCGAAGCCGAGCAGCGTTTCCGAGGGTTTGATCGGGAAGCGGTTGACCATGACTACTTCACCTCCTTCTTGGCAGCTTTCATGGCTTCTGCCTTTTGGGCCTCGAGCATGAACACTCGGGCAAGCGTCTCACCGAGCGCATTATTCGGATCGATGCTCTTCCAGGCCGTGGCCTTGAAGATGTTCTGAGATTCGCGGCAGCCGCTGAGGCCGTACGCAAACTCGAAATCGCTCTTCTCGACCGAGGGCGACTTGCGACGGAGGGCGTGCTCGCACGCGGCACGAATGAGCTGGATGATCAGCCCGAGACCGCCGCTCGAAGCGTGCATTACCTGATGCACGAAGTCATCGCTTGCCAAGTCGGGCGACGCCTCGAGCTTGGCGTGATCGATGACGATCTTGAGGAGAACCTTGCGGACAAGCTTCAAGTCATCCGGGTAGTTCAGAGCGCGGAGCTCGACCAAGTTGCTGCGGCCCTTGAGCTGGCCGTCGGCGTCACCGGCGATATGGACGAACTGCGCGAGCGCCGGAACGCCGCTTAGAATAAGGTGGAGGGGCCAGCCGTTGATCTGCACGAGGCTCTTCAAGACGTCGGCGACGTTCTGAATTTCCTTGGTCGTGTTGCCGCGAAGGACATGCTGCATTTCGTCAATCCACAGAAAGAGAACCTGCTGTTCCTTCAACTGCTCCTTCCACAGATTGAAGATCTCCTGTTCGGTGACCTGCTTGTAGGCCACGTCGAAATTGAGGGCCGCCAGGCCGGCACGGGCGAGTCCTTTCAAGGTCAGCGGCTTCGGCGCCTCAAAGGCTACGAGCGGGCGGACCTCCTTGCCATCGGAGGCTACGCGGGGTGCAAACTGCGGACGCTTTGCGATATGGCGCTCAACCGCGGTGGTCTTGCCGGAGCCGCTTTCGCCAACCACGAAGATCGCACGACGCTTGGCGGCCTTGCCGAACAAGGCGGCCGCCACGTTTTCTACGATGCTGTCGAAAAGTTCGTCCAGGAGCGAGTCGCGGGGAGTGCCGACATAGCGGGTGTGCATGCGCCCGAGGGTTTCGACGCGGGCCTGGCGGTCCGGATCGAAGCTGTCGTAAATAGCCTTCGCGGCCTCGGTGAAGTAGTCGTCGTGCAGAGAAGAAGTGGTCATCGAAGTGCCCTCGTTGGAGTTGCTGGTGGTCGTGGTGTGTGCCCCTTAGTCTTCGTCATCGAAGAAGAGGCCGTCTTCGTCGCCCGAGGTCGGATCGACGACGGTGAATGCGGAGCCGGAGGAGTCCTCGACGACGACGTTCACCGGTTCCGCGGCGTCGTCTTCATCGTTGTTGTCCTGCTCGATCAGGTGATCGAAGGCGTTCAAGCTGCTCGACAGCGGGTTCGCAGGAATCTGAACCTCGCCAAGTCCGACGACGCGACCCTGAAGATCGTCCTCGACCGCCTGCTTGAAGTATTCGCGCTCGATCTGCGCATAATCCTTGGTCAGAAGCACATCGAGACCGAGACCGGCCAAGGACGCGGCCGTCTTGCCAGCCGCGCGGAGATCGCGAATTCCTGCGAGCATCACGGACAGCTTGGCATCAGCGTTGGCGCCATGTTTTTCGGCAAGGTCCTTCTTGGCCGCTACCCATTCGAAGAGCGTTGTGCCGGCGGGGATGCCGATCGTCGCGTTTGCTGCGATCCATTCGTTGCCGCGCTTGAACGAAATCTTGCTGATGTCGAGACGGCTGGTGCGGACCTGCAAGCGAGGCGCCGGAGAATAAGGCAGCGCCTGCTGCTCGTAACGTGCGCGCTGGATATCGGGGTGGTCGTAGTGGATGCCGGCAACGGCAAGGCCCTTGTCCGATACTGCGCGAACGAGCTCTGCGCCGAAGATATCGCGACGAGACTTCTCGTCGATCGGCTGCATCACGGCAGTATTGCGGGACAAGCGATACCAGGCGTTTGCCGGCGTCTCGAAGCCGAGGCCGGAGTGCGGGGTGTTGTGGTAGACGTCAACGATCGCGCGGATGAACAGACGATTGAACTCGTCGATGTTCAACACGGCGTAACCCTGGGAGTCGTAGTTGCCCTTCTCGAGGATGTTCGAGAAGGTGCGCCCCTTGAAGTAATCCATGAAGCGCAGCTCGCAGGTATGGAAGAACGACTCGATCGTGCCGCGGGCGGCCGCGTCACCGGCCGGCGGGAACGCGTGCGTGCAGCGGAGAGCAGCCACCGCCGCGCGGAACTTCTCATGGACGAATGCCGGCCCGGCGTCGGTGCAAAGGGTCTCCGGAACCAGCGCATATTCCCAGGCGTCGCCCGCGCCGACCATTGCCGACATCACCGTCTTGTCGGTGACGACCATCTCCAGGGCGGCAAGCGAGGAGCGGTGGGACGGATCACGGCGGCTGAAGTGCATCGCGAGGATGCACTTGGTCGCACGATCGATTGCGACCGTCAGCCATACGCGGGCGCGCTTGACCGCCTCCTTCTCCTTGACGGAGAGCAGTTCCCAGATGCGGAAGTGCACGAGAAGGACCTGAAGGTTCACCTTCCATTCGTCCATTTCCACGATCTGGCCGGGACGCTCGACCGAGACGCCGCCGTGAACGATCGCGAACTTCTTACGAGCGTGGTCTTCATCGTAGCGCTTAGCCATCAGGTAGTAGACGCCCATGCTTTTGATCAGGCGTTCAAAACACTTCCGAGAAGGCATATGATAACGGCGGAGGCCAGAGATGCCGATCTCCTTGTTGCGCAGTTCCACCTCCGCCTTCAGGCGGAAGAAGCAGGAACGCATGGAGGGGCGGGAGTCATCCGCGTACTCTCGGGCGTACTCGAGCCACAATGCGACGTCGTCTTCATGGAAAAGCGAACGGGACTTCGGACCCTTTTTCAGGCTGACGAGTGCGAGCGGATCGTAGCCGCCGTCGACATACATGTCGTGCAGGCGCTTGAAGTGGCGGGGACCCGGAAGCTTGTACGAGATCTCGGCGCCGCCGTTGGCACTGGACCAGCGTTCGGAAACGATGCGCTTGAGAATCGGAAGGAGGAACTTCAGGCACTTCACGCCGAGGCTGACTTTGCGTCCCTTGAAGTCCTCAGCCTTGAGCACAGGGTGCTTCTTGCCTGCGGCCTCGAAGCGGATGTACTCCTTGATCATCTCCTCGAGCCAGAGGGCCTTGGTAACCTTGCCCGCCCCGAAGTCGGTGATCTTGAGGTTGCCGTACTTCACCGCAAGATCAGACTTTTCCTCGCTGTGGTAGTCGCGGTCGACCTTCAGCTTGTGTTCCACGCGGAGCAGATAGATCTGCTCATGCGAGAACGGGTGATGGCGGCCTTCGGCGTCCCTAAACACCGTGCCTTCGGTCGTCTGCTTGTGCACCGTCAAGTCGAGGGTGCTGCGGTCGGCCTCGATCGTGATGCGGTCGTGCGGACCGAAATGATAGATCGGGATCGATGCGCGCCGGGAAAAGTTGAGCGGGGATACGAGCTGCTGGTTCATGGCAATACCTCTCTCAGTTGCCAGTGTTGATCAGGAAGGAGCGGTCGGTGATGCGGCCGGGAACGATGGGGGCGAGAGCGCCGTCGTAGATCAGGTGCCAGATCGCCAGGCGGCGGTGGGCGATGACGATTTCAGGGGAGGCGACGAGCATGTCCCAAAGACGCATCGCGCCCGTCAGACCCGCAACGAATTCACGAGCGGCCGCGTATTCGACGTCGTTGCGATTGCGGATTGCGAGCAGCATCCATTCGGCGTTCGCATTCGCAGACGTGGTCGCGAAAGCTTCGGTGACGATGCTGATCTTGTCCGCCACGTGCGAGATGCCTGCGCGGCGGATGCGCCGCATCGTGTCGACGAGGCCTTTCTCGAAGACAATCTCCTTCGGCTTCGCAGCCACGAGCGTGCGAATGCCCAGGTCATCGAGAAGGAAGTAGTCGAACGTGTGCGTGTGTTTCTTGCCGTCCTTGTCGCTCCAGGGCAGCGTCGGCCACTGCTCGCGGACCTCGACGTACTTGCGATCCGCGCGGAAGATGCGGCCAGCCTTGAGCTCGACGCCGCTTTCGAAGTGCATCGTATGGTCTCCGTCCAGGCTCGGCTGGTTGCCGCGCCAGTTGAACGGCGACTTTTCGGAGGGCTTGCGGTTGCCGCGAGAAGGAAGGACCGGCGTGTAGGACGGTGCGATGGTAGGCCTGTGGTAGGTCGTTTCGGTCGGAACCTGGAAGCTAACCTTGATGCCGTCGCGGATGTTCAGCATGTGCTGCTTGATGAAATGCTCGTGGCGCATAGGGATCTCCTGTTTTGCGCGCTGCAGACATGGCTCCGCCGGTCGCCGGCATGGGGATGCGGCGGCGGACGCGGAACCGAGAGTTCGAGGGGACGGCTACCTAGGCGACGTCGGGCGGATCTCAGCCGACTCGGCCGATGCCCGCCGGGCTTTTGGATGGGTGTGGGCAAAATTCGACTTCGCGAGGACGTCCTCCGGCAGGGGCGGTCCGATCTCCACCGTGGCGACTCGGTGCGACACCCAGTCGAGCTGCAGCAACGCCCGGCCCATTTTGCGGACACGTTCACTCTCGCGCTCGGCCAGGTCCTCCCAAACGCTGGGAAGAATCTGATGTCGATAGGCATGTCCTGACACAGGGTAGGGAAGGCTGCGCCCGGCGACGCTGGCGCGGAGAGTCAGCCGGTTCGACGCCGGGCGGGCATCGCGGCTCAGTTCTGCAATGACGGCCTTGATGGCCGGTGTGTTGAGACCGGGTTTCATAGTTCGCTCCTTTCAAGGGGCGCAGTTCTCCTGTCGCCGGTGCTGGCCGGACGCTGCAGAGGAGATGTTGGGTTGGATTTGGCTAGCCGATCACGGCTGGCGATTGGTGCGGAGGCGGACCGAACGGTCCGGCATCACCTCGAAGGCGTTGAGCAACACTTCGAGCAGAACTGCCTCGATCTCCTTGATCTGCGCCGTGCGTGCTTTCGGCGACGAAATGCCAGAACGCCGGCAAAGCTCGCGTTTCGCACAACGGCGAAACGTGCTTTCAGAGGGCAGGTGGGCGGTGCCGACTCCCTGTTTCAAGACGGTCCACTGAAGCTGGCGGTAGCAATCGCGCACCGATTGGCGCTTGTTTCCATCAACGCATTCGGACACAGCCCGTTGGAAGAGTTCCATCGTCGTTGCGTGCTTTGCATCGACGTTGCGACGTTCGAGGCGAAGACACGCGTTGGCGATGCGGCGACGGATCTCTTCCGCGCGAGGTTTGATGACGGGATCGCCGACGGCGATCGGGCGCAAGTCGTGGATCTGAGCCATTGGTATTCTCCTTCCCGAATACTTTCAGTGACCGAAGCTAGGGTGGATCGGGTGGGGCCGGTACGACGCCTGAGGGCAATCGTCCCCAGTGGAATTCGCGCGGTGCTGCAGTTCCAATTCCACGGCGCGCTCGAAGACCCGGTGAGACGGGCAGGCGATTTTCAGCCCCTCGTGGCGGGCGGCCTCGAACCAGTACCGACGGAAGAAGCGATGGGAGGCGCTCACGCAGCGAAAGACGCCGGCGTCGGCGCACTCCAGCACGGCTTCACGAAAAATCTCCTGCATCGCGTCCACGCTGGGCGCCGCGTCGAAGAGGGCGACATCCTGGCGGCGTCCGAATACCGCCGCCTCCGCGACCTCGATCAGCTCGCAGACGTCGAGCGTCTCGGCGTCGTCGAACTGGTCGATGGTCCATTCACTCGTTTCGAGGGGGGCGGACGCAACACGGCCGCCCGTAAGAATTCCAATCAGCGGCTCGCCATCGAAGTGTACCATTTCTGCATCCTCTCGTTGGGGCAAAGCTTCGCCACCCGCGTTCACGACGCGGCGGGAGCTTTCGGCGTTTGTTCGGTTAGAGGTTGGTCGTTCGGGTGGCGCCGGAGATCGCCGCGCTTACGATCGTGTTCGTCGTTCCGTCATGGTTCATGGCTATCTCCGGCGTTCCCGAACCGTATAGAAGATCCTGCCAAGCGTTTCTGAACCCGATTTACGGCCAGTCTTGCGGAACAAAAATTGGAGATTAGCTTCGTCTAATGTGAATTCGCGCAACGACGGCGAAGGGTTCATGGACGCTCGATGTCGGCGCCGGCCTGATCGTCAGGCTATTATGAGGAACCCTATTCGAACACTGTACATCACGACTTCCCCTGCTGCTGCGGGCGTTTGGATGTGATTCAGGTACCGGCGTCGAAGTAAAATGTCCACAAATTTATTTCATCGTCGACCAGTTGACGTCGTAGTTCTGCGGCGTCGGAATATACGCGCGCGCATGCAGGCGATGCGCGGCATGAACGTTCTAGCGTTGTCAACAATTGTACTTCACGAAAACCATATCATTGTCAACTCTATGAATCATTCTGGCGTTGTTGCTTGCGACCGTGTCGCCGATGCTTTTACGACCGTTCAGGAGAGTGACAGATGTTTATAGTGGACAACAGAATCGCCGAGATCCGGGAGAAGCTCGGGCCGTTGCTGGACGAGATGGGGATTGAAGCCTCCGTCCAATTTACAAGACGCTCTGCCACCGTTTCCTTCCTGCCGAAACAAGGCGAAACCTGCTTCTCGCCGGTCGAAATCGTTTTCGGTGACGGGGACCAATACCTGGAGGACGACCACGAGGCGTCCTGGAGCGATGCTCATGTGAAAGTGCATCAGTTCCACTGCAGACGTTTGGGAGAGACCGGCTGGGAGGCCTGGGAATCCCAGGATCGGGAGCAACACAGTATCAAGCGCAAGGGAAAGGACTTGTACAGATGGCTGTCCAGGCTCATCGAGTCCAACGGGGTGGTGCCTACCGGCGGCGTTACGCCTTATTGCATCGCGAGCCACAGCTTCGCAAACGCCTACACGATGGTCGCCCGACCGTTTCCCGACGTCAGGGTCGACCAGGAAATTTCGAGCGACGACGGATCGCCGACAGAGACCCTCACGTTCCTGGACGCCCAGGGACGCAGCGTCGAAATTTCGATGCGGGTAGGCGACGCCCACTCGACGGTGCTCATCGACGGGGAGATGGTCATGACCATCGAGCAGGAGGACATCCGCGCTGTCCGCCGGCTCGCTCTCGATCTTGCTAGAAAGCCACCGGAGGATCGTCCTGGCCTCTAGGCGGGAAGTCCTTCCGGAAAGGAATGGCCGTCCCGAATGTCGTGCTGCGAATCGTGCCAATCCTGACGGAACCTTTCCGCCTCGGCGTCGCGGTTACGCTCATCCTGGACCCGCGCCATCATCGCTTTCACGGCGGTTCGCTTCTTGTGATTGGGTTCGACAGCTCGAAGCTCCTCGCCATCGAGCACTCGCACGGCCTGGGCATGGATTTCGTTGCTGGGAAGCCGGGACCTTCGTCTCGCCACCGCTTGTCTGAATCCTTCACGCTGGGGACCGACTTTTGAATCTTCGATGACGGTGGCTTTCACTTCCTCGTCCAGATCGAAGGACTCGCCGGTCATCACCGCTCGCACTGCGAGACCTACCATCTTTGACATGATCGGTGGCAGCGCAGCCTGGATCATACGGAGTTTTCCGTTGCCCTCGGCAAGGAACTGCCAAGGTGCCGGAAATCCTTGCGCCGCGGCCAACACGCCGTAGGTAAGCTTGGGCTTGAAGTTCTCGTTGTCGGCTTCCTCAAGCGATGGAGGGGCGTCGACGATCTCGGCGTGGCGAAATCCCGACGCCGACCAGCCGTCAGCCGATCGCTTCTCCGTCTTTTCAGGAATGTCCGGAAGCATCGCGGTCAAGTACTCTCCCTTCCAATGCTTCGCCCACCGGTCGTATGTCTTCTGCTGATCGGATTGACCCTCGACCCGGCGCGGCGTCGCGTGAACGGCGATGACCGACGCAAGAGCGGCCCCGACGCCGCGCCTGTAGCCCGGTCTAATTTTCATAGCCTCCTCGAGTTCATCCTCGGTCGCAGCTTTCGCTATCGCCTTCTCCATCTGTCCAACGGTCCTGGTCATGACCTGAGGCTGCTCGAAGACGCGTGAGATCTCGGCGTCGATTCCGACAAGGAAGCTGCGTTCTGTCGAGTGCGGCAGTCCGAATTCAGCGGTATCGAGAGAGAAGTCCGTCACCACGTAGCCCATCGAGCTCAAGGCGGCCGCGGTTGCCGTCCGGGCATCGGAGACGCTTGGCCTCTTCCTGACGCCAGCATCATTTTCGATGATGAAGGCCCGTGGTCGGACGATCTGCAGAATATCCATCATGCGTGGATGGAGGTCGGGCTTTCTCTCGCCATCCTGTCCCGGCCCCGACGGCAAGCCCGCGGCGAGGAGGTCGATTCCTTCGAATCGAAGTAAGACCTCGTCTGGGATCTCGTTGATATCCGCAAGCTGCGCCGGCCAATGGGGCTGATTACGCTTCAAGGATTCGATAGAGGGCTTGTGGTTGTCGTAGAGCGCCACGTGACGGAAGCCCGCCGACTGAAGGCCGAGGGCCAGGCCTCCGGCTCCCGCGCACAATTCCAGGACTCGGAGAGGTGCCGTGGATTGAAATATGGAGGATCGCCCGTCGCCATCGTAAGGAACCAGGAGATCGACGGCGTCCTCGAGACCGATCTCGCCAAGCCCGATGTCCTGGTGAAGCTTCAGTCCGCCTTTGTATCCGAAGCAGCCTTCCGCGACCTGCTGGAAGGCGGAGTACGCGCCGACTAGATTCGGCGCATGTTCGCCGCCCGACCGTTCGAGTGACTGCAGATCCCCAAACAGATCCTCGAACACGGGAAGGGCTTCCGATGCAATGGCGACGAGGTCGCGATGGCATAGGTCGTATAAACCCTCCTCCAGCTCGAATTCCTCGTGATCCCAGTAATTTTTGAATCGATGGAGCTTGTCGGAAATTGAACGTGCATAGGATTCGAGCTTGGCGATTTTGATGTCGAGCGTCGGGGAGGCGAGGGACTTGAGCGCCGCACGTCGCTCCTCCTCCCACCGCGCCCATTCAGGCATCGAATCCTTGAGGTGCTGGTCTTCTAACTTTGAGATCTCGTCGGACCGTACTAGCTGCCCGGCATCCAGAATTCTCAGCACTTTACGCTGCACGGCGGCCGGGGCGAGCGCGAGAGCTTCTATGGCTTTGATCGACAACTGGCTTTCACCTAGAAGCGTGAAACGTTCGCGCAGCGGTCCGCTCAGGCCCGAAGCGATCTTCTGAAAGTATTCAACGTCCTCCGGCCCAAGCCCTGCGTGCTTGGAAAGATAGGCGGCGACGTGATCCGGGTTGTGCCGCGACAGCGCGTCGACCACCGAGGCCGCAGCCATATATCGTTCTGCGATCTCGTTGTTGATCTGTCTGAGCGCAGCCACCGCCTCGCGAAGAACGGTTTCTTGCAAAAGGTCATCGGAGGTCTTTTCGGCAGTCATCGGTGTCTCCACAAACAATGTCAGCCATCGATATCGCCTGAAGGTTGAAGGAGACCAAATTAGCACGGTAAACAGACGGTCAACTTTGTGGTGGGTGATCGGGTTGCATGACGATCATGCTGTCGCCCCAGCAGAAGGCCCTGCGGGGCGCCATGCTCAATACGTTCACCCGAACCTTAAGCGCCACATCGCACCCAGCGCGCCGTCTGCTCCTGCTTTACTCAGGTGCCCTGAGTTCCATAAGTCGGTTCGCTGTTCAATGATCGCGGGAGCAATCTCTGCATGAGTTGAGCCTAAGTAACTCAATTGCAGCAAGTTGTTGTGAATTAATCTTCAGAAAAAGATCGAGCTTTGATCCGATCTCTAAGGAGGTGAGTCCTTTCCGACGGACCACCCCGGAATTGCTGTCTGACATAATCGCGCAGCCGCGCGACATCTTTTTCTGCCCGCTGATGAAAATACCTCGAAGCTCGAAGATTGCAGGCGAGTACTACGACCTGAGCTTCTAAAGCTGCGGTGTGATCAAAGTCTGTTGTGGCGATCAGCTTCGATAGTCTTGATCGTCCCGACATCTCCATGCGAAAAGGTCGCGATGGAAAATGGTGGTTGGGGACTGCAATGGACGACGGTGACGACAACGGCTATATGGCGTTCGATACCCGGTTCCGTAAATGCCCCGACGAACCGACCGTCCTTGAATGGACGGTGGGCCTGCGGCGATACTGCGAGGACACGCGAGACGATCCTGGAAAGCTTCTCGCCACTCTCACAGGTTTTCTTGCGCAGCCAGGTTACATTCCCGAGGACGACGACGACTGGTACTTCGATGTGTTCGACATGCGAAGCCAGCACGCGATGGAGGCCTTCCGCGTGCTGGTCGACGATACCCACCTCATTCATAAGGCCCTGAAAGTCAAATCTCTTTCCGACGAATTCAGTGCGATTGCGCACCTTGATCGCATGTGGGTCGATCCAAATGTACGTGGGCGCGGCCTAGGCTTGAGGCTCATGCGGGGCACAGCACGCTTTAGGGCGATATGGCCTCCTGGTCATTCTAAAAGCTTACCCGGATGGAGATAACGTTCCCAGCGCCGCCTTTCTGAAACTTGCCGCTTACTACCAGTCTGACAAGCAGCTAGGGTTTGTGCCAGTCTCAAAACGCAAACGTCCGGGATGGCTTGTAGGTTCTTGGGAGGAGCCGCTCGTTCACGAGAGTGACACGACCTTCTTCTATCTCGACTAGGATCGGGCGCCACGCCGTGGCCTTCACAGACCCACGGACGAGCCTCAAGTCGCCAGGCGGGGCTCCCCGCCGCAACGAGGGCATCGAATGCCGTCCTTCCAGCGCTTCATCGCCAGATATTCCACGCAGGCGTAGTCGTCGGAACCAGTGCGAATGGGAAAGCCATTATGTTTATCGCACGATAGGGCCCACTTCTCTTCGAGATGCCCGCTGCCGCTTAACAAATGCGCTGCACGCATACCACGCTAGATAGGTCGTTAGAATTGCTAGCTGCTGCGACAAGACGGAAACAACAACAAAAAACTGAAGCATTTCGCCCGGCTCATAGGAATCATCGACGGTGGTCATATCCGGTTTAAACGTCACTCTATCGCATACGTATACTGACAGAACGACCCAGATCACCGCCAAACAATGCAAGGTCTTCCGGCGATGTGGCCATCTACGCCCGGCGACAAAAGCCAAGAGCGGAGCTGCGAAGTTGCCTGCAAATATGATGGCGAATGCGAGTTCAGGCTTGATCATCGAATATCCTTCCGGCGTGCTGCGGCGAAGGACGAGGCTCTTCCGGCCATTCGCGCGCCGTTGACATCTCTGTCCTTACTGAGAGACTGAATAGCTCGATCGCTGCCACACGCAATCAATCATCGCATTCCCGGTCAGCGATGTCGTCAGCCAACACTTTGGCGTGCTCGGACAGAACGGCAGCTACGCTGTCGAGAAGCATCGCCAATTCAGGGTCGCTGTCGAAAAGTTGCTCCTGCTTAGCTTTCAACTTTCCGACATAGAAATTGTGGATATGCAGCGAACCAGTCATCTGCGCGAGGGTTGGCATACCGTTGCTCCATTCGTATTGGCGAGCGGGCGCCATCAATAATAGCGCGCTTTAGGCACTTCCATTCACGCCTCCACCTCGTCGAGTTCGGGCACCGGCGGATAGGTCTTCTTCTCCATCCAGTCGCGGACAAAAACTGGTGGCGTCTCCCGGCGTCAGCACGAGTTCGCTGCACACATCTACATCGACAAACGGATCGCGACACACGAAAACAAAAGTACTGAAAACCCTAAAATCATGAACGGAGTTCCGTAGCAAACCCTTGTTCTATTCGAAGTGAGGTCTTTGTCAGAGGTGGAGTCGCCATTATACATCTTCAAGCCAATGTTGCTGTCGGTACTGAAATTCCATTTGTTCTTCTTGTAAAAAATAAGCTCTCTTATTTCCGCAATAACCAGAAACACAACAACCACCGACAACAGTATTATGGCGAATACGACACCGTCAGAAGGGGGATGGTTGTTCATCGAAGTCAAGCTCCACCCTTCAGCGCTCCGCCATTGCGGAACTTCATGCGCGGAATGTACTGGTACCGTTTACACAAGGCAAATAGGAGAAACGGCGGCATGCCCTCGATCGACTAACGCCAGCGTCCATTTACCGGCCGCCTTGTCGTGTAGGGCGCGAGGCGATATTGTCTCATGCATCTCGGAGATGCGGCAGTGCGGAACGTTAAAATCTTAGGCGCCATTGCTGGTCTGGCATTGGCCGTATTTGCAGTGTTGTTCCTGTGGTCTGGACTAGAGGCCAACGACATGATTTCTAAATGCCATGACAATTCCGCAGGCGAATACATTCCTGAAATCGAAGCCCGGATCGCATATTGCGGGGGCGGTGCAAATTCGAGTGACCCTCTGCCGCGAGGCTACTAGGCAAGCTGGGCGCCAACCGGTGCGGGAACTTCATGCGTGGAATGTACTCCGGTAGGCCCAACCTTCCTGACCGGCTAACGCCAGCTCCCGTTCTGAGCGAAAGCTAGCCCTCGACAATCTCCTCGATGATCGCGCCTTGGAATGGCTTATCTGAGTTATTATCGTTCCCCATCACCGCCAACGGCCTAGGACCTCGATCGGGCGCCGGGAGCCCAGTCCGATAGATCGTCGTTCGCATTGTCGGTCATTCCCCAGCCCAACGGTGGATCGATAACCCATTCGTCGTGTTTTGGGTCGTAGAGACCGGGAATTGGAAAGTAGCGATCGATGTAAACGAAATCCTTGATATTCAAGGTCGCAATCGGCAGCCTGTGTGCGATGGCAATTGCAGCTAGCATCGCGTCGGCGCCGATCTTAATTCGATCCTTCTTGATCTTCGCCCCATCGGGCTGAAAATTCGCAGTTACGAACATGTTCCTCAACGGGCGGCAGGCTGCCATAGCGCCTAGCAGCCTAGCGGCCTCGACGGTCATCTCCGGCATCGTCAGTCGTTGATCAAGAAATTGTTCGAACCAGTCGAGCAAACTCAAGGCGCGCAAGGGGTTTTCCCTCTGCACCTGTCGTATCCCATATTCGGTTTCATAGACCACGACCCAGGGAACCGCCAAAGATCCTGGGGGCAGGGACGACAGCCAAGTCCTGATCCACTCCGGCGGATCGGGAAGATATGCGTTGCTTATGACGTTCGTATCTATCAGTAGCTGCGCCATGGGGGCTGACCGCCTTCAGATGGATCAGTCGCGAAACGGGTGTAGGCTACGGCGTCAGGTCCTGCTAAACGTTTACCCCAACTGAGTCCTGGAGGCTTTGATGGAATCTCGAGGAGTTTGGACGGCTAAGGATGCCAGAAGTAATTTTGTGCGGCTTTTGGAGCAGGCCAGAACCATTGGTCCGCAGCAGATCCACGACGATACCGGCACATATGTGCTGAAGGTCTACGACGATAAGACGAAGGAGGACGCCGCCAAATTCCTTCTCAAGCGTCGGCCGAAGGGCTAGATTCGGCCCCTTTTCTGTAAGGATTCGTTAACCACCCCGATCCTTTTTTCGATATGAGATGAGATGTGCGTTCGTTTGACGATGGTGACGAGTCCGCATTCTTCGCGGTGGCGAAGGCGATGCTCGGCCAGTTCTTGCGATGGCCAGACATCGCCGCGAGTCAGCGTCAGCCCAACGAGAGGGCCTCCTGAGCCGACGCGACCGCCAGCACATCTTTCCAGGTTGGGTAGCAAGTTCCACGAAACTTCGAGGGGATCTTGTCAACCTGGGTTCTCCAGCTCGTCGAGGACCGCCTACGTGATGGATGCCGCGTGAGAGGCTTTCAATGCTGCGAGCTCTAAATCGTCCGCCTGCCAGGGCGCGGCGAAGCATCGGCAAGCAGACGACGGTCGTGGCTGCGAAATAAGCGCCGTAGCTTCCTGCAGCGATTTGTGTCCCGACAATCGGACGTCGTGGTGACGATCAGCGCGATGGTCACGGTGCTATGGACAGGCACGGCTCGTGACGTCCGCTACATTGCCGTCGCCTGCATCGGCGACCTCGAGTGGGCGGCCATCGAGAACGCACGGCGACTGGCTGCTCCCGTCGGGCTGTCGGGACACGTTATACATTTGTGGGCAGGCTTGCCCGCAGATGCGATCTGCCTGTTCTCGAGCGAAGAGGGACTTCCCTCGTCGTGCAGGAGAGCATGGCCTCATCGTGCCGGGCGGGAGGCATTCCCGACCTAGTGCGCCATCGTGAATCCGGCCTCCTCGGCGATGAAGTGAGCGCCGAGACTGTCGTCGAGACGTTGGGGGAATTCTCCGGTCTCGATCGCTTCGCGAGAAAGAGCTTGGGCGGGCCGCGAGACGGTCGATCGAAGGGTGGTTCAGTGAAGAGGAGGCATTTGGATCATACGTCCTGGCCTACCATGATCTGCTGAGAGATCAGGATGTGCCGGACGTCCCGCACTCTGGATTCTAACGCTATCGAGTAAGCTCGCAAGACGTCCTCGAACGAACGGCGTCCCCAGAGTGCTGAATCAAAGAGCCCGAAAACGCATAGACTGGACGGACCGGCCTACGTGCACTCGAGTGGATGCGCTTCGAGCAGCGAGTTCGATAACGACTCGAAAATTCCGGTTGACTTCCTAAATTTTGTTCATATTTTGTTCACTATGATCCAGCTCCGCCGAATATCGCGAATACGTTAACTTCCTGCCGCCTCCGGGCGGACCGGCACAGTTTTTCGTATTCGGGACGGTGTGATGAGCTACTCTCATTTCGAAATGCCTCCGGCGTTGTACGCCGCCTATGCTGAAGCTTCCACCAAGCAGTTCTATCCAGGCGCCACGGTACGATGCTCCGGCACGCCGATGTTCCGGTCGCAGCTCGCAAGGGATCTCGGCTGCCTTCTCGACGTCGACCGCACCGTCGTCGGGTGGCTGTGTCTTCCACGTCAGGTCGACGCCGACATCGGTCCGCACGTCTTCGACTTCCTCGTGGACTACGACGACGGCACGAGCGTCTACCTCGACGCCGTGGACGAAGAGGGCAGTCCCGACATCACCGAGGCGGCCGCGATCGCAGGTCTGCGGCATCGGTTCGAGTTGCGTGATCGGATCGAGGACGGCTTCCGGCTCCTCAACGCACGCGATCTCCTTCGCTACGCCCGCTGGCGGACCCCGCTGAACGACCGCGTCCGAATGCTTGCGGCGCTGGACGACGCCGGTTCTCTTCAGGTCAGCGAGTGCCTCGGCATCTTCCGAGAAGTCGCGCCGATGACGGCGATTGCGTGGATGGCCCTGCATCGTCTGATCGAACTGGATCTCGACGAGTGCATGATCGGTCCAGAGATGCTCGTTCGCAGATATCAGCGTTGAGGTGACGGCGATGGCATCTGCAAGCAGGCCTCGGGGCCGTTTTGAGCCAACCATTGAGCGCATCGCTTACGCTCGCGGGATTCATGCCGCCTTGCGCGATCTGCCGGTCGTCGCGGAGGTCATTCAACCAGTCTTCCTTCTCCGTCTCCCGTGGGGTGCAAACGACGACGAGTACCTCGCCGCCGCTAACATCCACATGCTTGGCACTGCCGAAAATGAGAGAGTAAGGGTACTCGCGCCTCGACGTGATCGTAAAGGTATGCTTGACTTTGAAGACGTCCTCGCGGATCTCGCCCAGGGCGGTGTCGTCCTTGTAGAAGCGGACGCTCCGGTTCCCCCGAAGATCACCGCTACTGCCGACCTGATCGTGGATGTCCGGCCCGTCGCCAGCGAGGACCTTCGGGCCGCAGCACAGGAAGTGCTGGCGTTGACACTGACCCGAGACGAGGCGGATGAGCTGCTGCGCCTGCCTCAGGATCTGATGTTTGCCGCGATGAGACCGGGACGAAGCTTTGCGCAGATCGTCAGCAGGGTGCAGTCATCAAACGTTGCGATGGATCGGTCCGGGCCTCTTCTCGAGGACCTTGGCGGATATGGAGACGCCAAGACGTGGGGTCTGGAGCTTGCCGAGGATATCCGGAGTTGGCGCCGGCGAGAAATTGCATGGGCCGATATCGGCACAGGGCTGCTTCTGAGCGGACCACCGGGGACCGGCAAGACGCTGTACGCGGCGGCGTTGGCGCGCTCCTGCGGCCTCGCCTTCATTGCCACTTCCGTCGCACAATGGCAATCGGCCGGCCACCTCGGCGACCTGCTCCGAGCAATGAGGACTTCGTTCAGAGCGGCGATGGAAAAGGCTCCCTCGCTGCTGTTCATTGACGAGTTCGACAGTATCGGAGATCGGGCAAGTTTCTCAAATGATCATGCCTCCTATTCCACCCAAGTGGTGAACGGACTCCTTGAAGCGCTCGACGGAAGCGTAAGGCGTGAGGGCGTCGTCGTTGTAGCAGCGACAAACAACGTCGGCTCGATCGACGCGGCCTTTCTCCGGCCGGGCCGGCTGGGACGACATATTCGCATCGGTCTTCCCGGCGTCGAGGATCGGGTCGCCATCGCAAGCACCTATCTGGGCGGAGCCTTGCCCGTGCCCGACATCGAAAAGGTTGCCGTGGCCACCGAGGGCATGACTGGAGACGATATCGCCGGGCTTGCCAAGGACGCCCGAAGGCGGGCCAGGGTGGGGAAGATTACGCTCGACGCCGCGCTGGTCCTGTCATGTCTACCTCCGGCGCTTCCTCTAGTTGGGGAAGAGCGGAGATGTGTGAGCGTCCATGAGGCCGGTCATGCGGTCGTGGGAGTCAAACTAGGCTTCGGCGTGCTCCAGGCGGTCGCGATCGTCGGGGAGGTTCGCAAAACCCAAGCGATTGCCGGAGGAGCTCTCTTTCAATCACGAGCGAAGATCGTCAGGTCGAAAGGATCGTACCTCGACGAGATCTGTCTTCGTCTTGCGGGCGCCGCCGCCGAAAAGGTCGTCGTTGGCTCGGTGACGGATGGCGCTGGAGCCGGCCTTGAGAGCGATATTGCTCAAGCCGCGGACGTTGCAACTCTGATGGTGGCTGAGTTCGGCATGGGTGGCACGCTGCGCCACGTTCATACGACGACCGCTGCGGATCGTGAGCTACTCCGAAGGCGCAATGGCGAGGTCGCCAAGGAGGTGGCCGATATCCTTGCAGAGCAGCTCCAGCGCGCGGAGGCGATTATCCTGGGGCATGTGCATGTCGTCGAAGCGATTGCCGAGCGTCTGGAGAGGAAAGGTCTGCTTGATGGCGACGAAGTCGCCGAACTGATGAAGGGCGAGCACACGAACGGGAGGAGGGACAACGTATGAACTCGACCTGGAAACTCGTAGTGCGCACCTTCAAGGGTCGTCCGCCCCCCGAGGGGAGGGCGCGCGTGGAGCAGACGATCCTGGAAGCGTCCGGCATTCCACTCAAGTTGCGGGAGGCTCGCCATCGCCTGTTTATCGTGACGACGAACGTATCGAAGGGAACGCCGGCGGTCATCGAAGGCGAGAACGGATTTGTCTGCCTGATCGCACTCGACGATCTGGTCGAGATCGTGTTGGATCCTGCACCGACACTCCGAGACGTGATGCGCGACGCCGGGGTGAAGGGTCATAACTAGGGCTCTCAACATTCCCATCGAACGACGGGCGGGCAGACAAGGCTGAACGCCTTCGATCTTGGCGAGGCCGTCGAGCGGATGAAGGGGACGTTCGGCAGGCCGGTCGATCTCCAACTTCATACACCAGAGGAATGGCGCGGTCTGGAAGAGGACCGGGTGTTTGGACGACCATGCGTCCGTGCCGGATCGATGTAACTTCGATCTGCTGACCATCGTAAGAGTAGTCCAGTAGGTAATCGCCGGTCACTAACGTACGGTTACCGGCGATTTGGAGCCCATGCATATGGTTTCCTGCTTCGGGAAAGCCCGAAAGCCCGGAACTCGCAGCGCTGATCAAGCGTATCGAGAAGGCCAATCGGAAGCGTCGAGGAAACAGGGCGGCATAGCATCACGTGGAGTAGAGCAGCCCGGTAGCTCGTCAGGCCCATAACCTCTGAAGGCCGCAGGTTCAAATCCTGGCTCCGCAACCAATCTGAGGCCGGGCGCCTCTTCAGGACCAGTGACCCGCCTTCGAAGGGTGCCGGTGTCGTGCCAGAAGCTCGGGAGAGCGGTTACCCTTGCCGTCGTGGGTGTTTAGAGACACGGGATCAACGCGGGCGGAGGAAGAAGGCGGCACCAACGAATTGATGCCCAACTCATTGTGGATCGCTGCAAATTCATATCCGGTTCATACCTGCGGGGGCATGGTCGCGCACATTACAAGTGGAAAGGCGTAACCATGAATAGAATTATCTCTCGCATCGGAACTGCTGTAGTTGCAGTTGTTATGACAGCATCGAGCTTTGGCATGGCCACAGCCGCCCCCCTCGTGGCTCAGCATCTTCAAGCCACATCGAGCGTCGAACTTGCGCAGTACCACCGCGACGACCGCCGCCGTGAATATCGTCATGACCGGGACCGCTATGAACACAGGCGCGACCGTCGCGGCTATTGGCACGGTCATCGCGGATATCGGGACTACCGCAAGGGCTATCGTCGTCACAGCGACGGGTACTACTATCCGCGGTCTGTCTTCCAGCTTTACATCCGCTAAGCTGTTTCGGCTTCGATCAGCCCCGTCAGAAATGGCGGGGCTTTTCTTTGCCCATCGCCCATCTCCTCCTTCCCGATCCGGAACGCCGACGGGCGCCGGCTGCCGCGGCGCCCTCCTTCAAGAATCTGACTAGGCGGCCTTCTGCGCTTCGATCTGCGCCGGAGCAGCCGGCGATGCGAGTACGTGCTCGCTCTGGATGTCGATCTTCCGCGGCTTCAGCGCATCGGGAATTTCGCGAACGAGATCGACCGACAGCAGGCCGTTCTTCAGATCCGCGCCGTTCACCCGGAGATGGTCGGCCAGCTCGAACCGTTGCTCGAACGGCTGGCCGGCGATACCGCGATGCAAGTAGCCATCCGTCGGAGCCTCCTGCTTCCTGCCGGTCACAGTCAAAAGGTTGGACTGGAATGTGATGTCGAGATCGTCCTGCGCGAAACCTGCGACCACGATCGAGATCCGGTAGCTGTCATCGCCGGTCTTGACGATGTCGTAGGGCGGCCAGTCGCTGATGGAGCGGGCGCGCTGGGCGTTTTCGAGAAGATTGAAGACCCGGTGACCTGCCACTGCGAATTTCTTCCAGAATTGATTAGAGTCCGGCCTTACGAAGGACGGACGAATGAAGAAGCAGAGATTTACAGAAGAGCAGATCATCGGTGTGCTGCGTGAGCAGGAGGCTGGCG
>NZ_JABDWC010000021.1:0-124741 GCF_019685155.1 Rhizobium sp. NZLR1b | reverse complement strand
GCGGACCCCAGCAGTGCTGCCAGCATCTGGCCGGTCTGGTTCGAATCGTCGTCGATCGCCTGCTTGCCGACGATGACAAGACCCGGCTGCTCGGCATCAACGATGCCCTTGAGGATCTTGGCGACGGTGAGCGGCTCGACCGCATCGTCGGTCTCGACCAGGATCGCCCGGTCGGCGCCCATGGCAAGGGCGGTCCTCAGCGTCTCTTCGGCCTTGGCCGGACCGATCGAGACGACGATCACTTCCTCGCACCTGCCGGCTTCCTTCAGCCGCAGCGCCTCTTCCACCGAGATCTCATCGAACGGGTTCATCGACATCTTCACATTGGCAAGCTCGACACCCGTGCCGTCCGGCTTCACCCGGATCTTCACGTTGTAGTCGACGACCCGTTTTACGGGTACGAGAATCTTCATTTGCAAAACCCCTTTTATTTCCTAGACTGCCGGCCGTCAGTGCGGCCGTTCGGCAAGCAGCGCCCAGAAGGCGAAGAGCGGTGTGCCCACCGACCTCATGGCATGTTTGATTCCAGGGATATTGTAGAACGATCCGCCGATACCAGGCGAAAACCAGTCCCCTTCCCCTTGCTGAAACTCTCCCTCGGAAAGCACCAGATAGACTTCCTCGGGCGCATGGTCATGGTCCGGATAGCGCACCTGAGGCGCCATTAACGTCACACCGAGCCACAGGTCGTTCCGCTCCTCCAATCCTCCCCGGCCGATGATCATGGCATTGGCATGCCCATCGACGAAATTGTCGTCGGCCGTGTGGTCATACTTGGTGCGCCGACGCCATTCAAGCATCGGCTCGATGCCTTTGAAGGCCTCGATTAATCCCGTCAGCGAAGGATAGGACGTATCGATCGCGAGCGCCAGATCGAGGTGATGACACACCGGCAACCGGCTTCCCTCTCCCGCACGTGCGGCTCCCCGCCGTTCCAACGCCGCAAAAAACTGACCGATCGAGCGGCGTGCTTCCGGCGCCTTTGCGAATTGGTCGAAAGCGGCAGACGCCGCATCCACGAAAAGCTGCAGGCTTTCTCCGCGTAAACTCATGTCATCCCCCCGAAATGAGCGGCCGGCGAGCGGCCCCTCTTGCGATCATATATCCTTGGCGATGCGCAGGCCGTCATAGATGGCGGCATGCGTGTTGCGCGCAGCGACAGCATCGCCGATCCGAAACAGCTGGAACTTGCCCTCGGGATTGCGAATGACGGATTGAGGTTCCCCGGAAAGAAGCTGGTCGTGCGACATCTCGCCGAGATTGCTCGAGCTGGGTTTCAGCTCGAAATAGAGCTCGTCGAGCGGGATGGTCCCATGGTTGACGACGATCTGGTCGAAGCTGTGCTGCCGGGCAATCCCGCCATAATCGCTGCCGACATGAGCGACGAGCTGATTGCCGCTTTTCTCGACAGCTTCCAAGCGATAGGTGACGGTGAAGGTCACGTCGTGCTTCTGAAGCGAGCGCATATAGGGCACCAGGTTCATGGCCATAACTTCGGGCGCGAAGGACCGGTCCGGCGTCATGATCTCGACCTTGGCGCCGGCCTTGGCCAGAAACTCCGCCGCCTGAAGGCCGGCATGGTCGCCGGCATCGTCGAAGATCAGCACGTTGGTTCCAGGCTTCACGTCGCCGGAGATGATGTCCCATGACGAGACCACCAGCTCGTTGCCGCTCGAGAGAACCTCGGTATGCGGCAAACCGCCCGTCGCGATGATGACGACATCGGGATTCTCGGCTTCGATCGAGTGAGCTTCCGCCCAGGTGTTGAAATGGAAGGTGACGTCGTATTTCTCGCACTGGCTCATGCGCCAGTCGATGATGCTTATCATTTCCTTTCGGCGCTCGCTCTGGGCGGTGAGCCGGATCTGGCCGCCGGGATTGTTCGCCGCTTCGAAAACGACCACCTGGTGGCCGCGTTCTCCGGCAACGCGCGCTGCTTCCAGACCGGCCGGGCCGGCGCCGACGATGACGACCTTTTTCCTGGCGTCGGCCTTCGCCACCATATGCGGCATGGTCAGTTCGCGGCCGGTGGCGGCATTGTGGATGCAGTAGGCGGCCCCGCCTTGATAAATGCGGTCGAGACAGTAATTGGCGCCGACGCAGGGACGAATGTCCTCTTCCCGCTTCTCGATGATCTTGCGGACGATGTGCGGGTCGGTCATGTGGGCGCGGGTCATGCCGATCATATCGACCTTGCCGGAGGCGATCGCATGGCGCGCGGTGGCGACATCAGGGATCTTCGCGGCGTGGAAAGTCGGGAAGTCTGTCGCGGCGCGGATTTCGCCGGCGAAATCGAGATGCGGCGAATTCGCCATGCCCTGGATCGGGATCACGTCGGTCAGGCCAGCGTCGGTATCGATGTGACCGCGGATTACGTTCAGGTAGTCGATAAGGCCGCTGTCCCTGAGGCGCCTGGAGATTTCGATGCCTTCGGCCTTGCCGGTGCCGCCCGGAAGACATTCGTCGGCCGTGTAGCGCACGCCCAGGATGAACTCGTCCCCGACCCTCTGCCGGATCGCCTTGAACACATCGAAACAGAAACGCAGCCGGTTGTCGAGCGAGCCGCCATAGGGACCATCGAGCTCGTTGGTGAGCGGCGACGTGAACTGGTCGATCAAGTGGCCGTAGGCCTCGAGTTCGACGCCGTCCATACCGCCCGCCTTCATGCGTTCGGCTGCGTCGGCGAAATCCTTGATGATGCGCTCGATATCCCAATCTTCCAACTTCTTCGGAAAGGCACGATGGGATGCCTCGCGATGATGCGATGGGGCGACAACCGGCAGCCAGTCGCCCTTGTCCCAGCGTGTGCGCCGGCCGAGATGGGTGAGCTGGATCATGATCGCCGCCCCCTCTTCGTGCACGGCGTCGGTCATTTCCCTGATCCACGGAACGATTTCGTCCTTGTAAGCCAGCAGATTGTTGAAAACCGGCGGACTATCCCTGGACACCGCAGCCGAGCCCGCCGTCATCGTCAATGCCACTCCGCCCTTTGCCCGCTCCACCGTGTAGGCACGATACTTCTCCTTCGGCATACCGTCTTCGGGATAGGCCGGCTCGTGGGAGGTGACGATAATACGGTTACGCAACTTCAAGTGCTTGAGCTGATAGGGCTGAAGGAGAGGATCGTTCGACATGGGCCGCGGTTCCGATTAAAAATACCAGAGGAAACGCTAGGCGTAATGTACATATGTGTCAATATTGAAAACATTATGGTCGTTATTTTTGACACTTCTGTACATTTTTCTTGTGCGCGACCTCGGAATTTGATAGGAGATAACCTATGGATCAGGCTTTGAACGACACCGGTTGGCGCGGATCACAGGAAGGATGGCTGGAAGCAGCTTACCACTCACTGCTGGAGTCCGGCGTGGATTCGGTGAAAATTCTGCCGCTGGCGAAAAAGCTAAATCTCTCGCGCACGAGCTTCTACTGGTTCTTCAAGGATCGGGAGGAGCTGTTGAGTGCACTCGTGGCGCTATGGCGCGACAAAAACACCGGCAACATCGTCAAGCGATCTGAGGCTTATGCGGAATCGCTCGCCGAAGCGATGCTCAATGTCTTCGATTGCTGGCTCGACAACGATCTGTTCGACGCGAAGTTCGAATTTGCCGTGCGCAGTTGGGCGCTGCAGTCCGACGAGCTTCTCGCAGAGGTCCAGAAGGCCGATCAGATTCGGCTGGAGGCGCTCAAGCGCATGTTCATGCGGTTCGGGTTACCAGAAACGACATCGGATGTCAGAGCGCGTACAACTTACCTCGTCCAGATCGGATACATCTCCATGCAATCAAGGGAGGAACTCGCCGTCCGCATGAAACGGATTCCCGAATATATCGCGATCTACACGGGCGAAGTGCCGCAGCAGAGGGAGCTCGATCGCTTCTTCTCCCGGCATGGCCACAAGCCCGATTAGAGGAAAGCCGAGATGAGCGTTTCCTTGAGGATCGGTATTATTGGCGGCAGCGGCTGGCTTGGCGGAGCCATCGCCGCCTCGATCCTCGACGCGGGTTTGCTAGAGCCTCGAAAGCTCTCTCTCTCCTATCGCGGTAAACAGCCGGATCGTTTCTTGAATTCTTTCTGGACGGCCGACAATCAGGCGCTGGCCGACCGCTCGGACGTGATCTTCCTCTCAGTCCGTCCTGATGACTGGCATCCCCTTGATGTCGATGCCGGCGGCAAGCTCGTCATTTCGGTGATGGCGGGGATTGGTCTCGCCGCCCTTTCGCAACACCACAAGACCGGCCGTGTCGTCCGCGCCCTGCCGAATGCGGCTGCCGAAGTGGCTAAGTCCTATACGCCGTGGATCGGCACAAGCGAGGTCACGGAAAATGACCGGGCCGTCGTCCGCGCCATTTTCGAGGCCTGCGGATCGCAGGACGAGGTCGCAAGGGAAAGCGACATCGATTACCTCACCGGCCTTTCCGGCTCCGGACCGGCGTTGCCGGCGCTGCTTGCGGCTGCCATGATGGATGACGCCGTCGCCCGCGGCCTGCCGGCGGAGATTGCGCGCCGCGCCGTCAATACGGTGATGACAGGCGCCGGTCGCCTTTTGGAGCGCCGCGACGAAAGTCCCGAAGACGTCGTTCAGACCTTTCTCGATTATCGCGGTACGACGGCGGCGGCCATCGAAAGCATGCGCGCTGCGGGATTCGACGCGTCGATCGCCAAGGGTTTGTCGGCGGCATTTGAGAAATCGGTGAGTATGGGAAAGGTTTCCTGACGACCGTTGGGGCGGGCACTGCGGCACCCCGCTCGGCAAGACCAGCCGCTAAACAGAGGGAACGACAATGAAAAAACTACTCGCAACGACATGTCTGACATTCGGCCTGATTGGCGGAGCGTCTTTCGCCAGCGCCGCCGAATGCGGCAGCGTGACCATCGCCAGCATGAACTGGCAGAGCGCCGAAGTTCTCTCAAACCTGGACAAGTTCATCCTGAACGAAGGCTATGGCTGCAGCGCTGACATCACCGTTGGCGACACCGTCCCGACGATCACCTCCATGGCCGAAAAAGGCCAGCCGGATATCGCGCCCGAAGCCTGGATCGATCTTCTCCCCGACGTCGTCAAGAAGGGCACGGAAGAAGGCCGCATCGTTCAGGTCGGTTCTCCACTGCCGGATGGCGGCGTGCAGGGCTGGTGGATTCCGAAATATCTCGCCGACGCTCATCCCGATATCAAGACCATCGGCGACGTGCTGAAGCATCCGGAACTCTTCCCCGATCCCGAAGACGCGAAGAAGGGCGCCATCTTCAACGGCCCGCAGGGCTGGGGTGGCACTGTCGTCACCTCGCAGCTCTACAAGGCCTTCGAAGCCGAGAAGGCGGGCTTCACCCTCGTCGATACCGGCTCGGCCGCCGGTCTCGATGGTTCAATCGCCAAGGCTTACGAGCGCAAGGAAGGCTGGGCCGGTTACTACTGGGCGCCGACCGCGCTGCTCGGTAAGTATCAGATGGTCAAGCTCGAAGCCGGGGTGCCGCAGGATGCCGCCGAATGGAAGCGTTGCATCACCGTCGCCGATTGCGCCGACCCGAAGCCCAATGCCTGGCCGGTCGATCATGTCGTCACCCTGGTTGCCAAGCCCTTTTCGGAAAAGGTCGGGCCTGAGGTCATGGGCTATCTGGCGAAGCGCTCCTGGAGCAATGACACGGTCAACAAGCTGATGTCGTGGATGACCGACAACCAGGCAACTGGTGAAGACGGCGCCAAGCACTTCCTGAAGGAAAACAAGGACCTTTGGACCAAGTGGGTCTCGCCTGAGGCGGCCACGAAGATCGAAGCTGCGCTTTAACATTGACTATCGCGGTGCGCGAAAAGCGCACCGCCTCTCACAGCCGATAAAATCAAAAAGACTGCAGCGGCTCTTTGAAGAAAAAGGGGATCCGAATGGAATGGTTTTATAAATTCCCACATATGGATGACGACGCGCTTCGCAATTTGAAGAAGGCGATCGATGACGGCTTTCGCGGATTTACCCGCGCCTACGGCGACGGCATCGAAACCCTCTTCATTCCGCTGCAGCATTTCCTCATCGCCGCCGAACGGTTCATGACGCAGACGCCGTGGCCGATCATCACCGCGATCATCCTAGCCATCGCATGGCTTGGGAGCCGCAGCCTGAAGGTCGTCTTCGGCTGTCTGGTGACGCTGCTGCTGATCGGCTATTTCGACATGTGGGACGATACGATGCGGACGGTCTCGATGATCTTCGTCTGCACGGTTCTTTCCATCGCCATCGGCATTCCGATGGGAATATTCATGGCACGTTCCGACCGGCTGCAGCGCGTGATCAATCCGATCCTCGACGTCATGCAGACCATGCCCAGTTTCGTCTATCTCATCCCTGTCGTCATGCTGCTCGGCATCGGCAAGGTGCCGGGACTGATCGCCGTCGTCATCTACGCCATTCCGCCGATGATAAGGCTAACGGACCTCGGCATCCGGCTGGTCGACAAGGATGTGCTGGAGGCAGCCGATGCCTTCGGGACCTCGAGCGCGCAGAAGCTGTTCAAGGTGCAGCTGCCGCTCGCGCTTCCCACCATCATGGCCGGCATCAACCAGACGATCATGATGGCGCTGGCCATGGTGGTCATCGCATCGATGATCGGCGTCCAGGGCCTCGGCCAGCCGGTGCTGAAGGCGATTGCAAACCAGTATTTCACCCTGGGTATTTTCAACGGCCTTGCCATCGTCGGCATCGCCATCATCTTCGACCGAGTCAGCCAGGCGTATGGCAAGAGGCTCCAGAAGCATCGGGAGATCGTCCATGGCTGATCAGCGTTTCGGCGGCATCAAGATCCGCCATCTCTACAAGATCTTCGGTCCCAACCCCTCCGCGCATGTCGATGCCGTCCAGAAGGGAATGTCAAAGACCGAACTCAACGAAAAGCACGGTCACGTGCTGGGCCTGAGGGATATCAATGTCGAGATTCCCTCCGGCCGCATCCAGGTAGTCATGGGCCTTTCGGGGTCGGGGAAATCGACGCTCATCCGCCACATCAATCGTCTGATCGATCCAACCGCCGGCGAAGTGCTGGTCGACGGCGTCGATGTCGTGAAGATGAACGAGACCGAATTGCGGGCGTTTCGTCGGCACCAGACGGCGATGGTGTTTCAGAAGTTCGCGCTTCTGCCGCACCGGAATGTTCTCGACAACACCATCTTCGGCCTCGAAGTGCAGGGCGTGGAGCGCGCGAAAGCGACCGACATCGCCATGCGCTGGCTGGAGCGGGTCGGCCTGAAGGGCTTCGAGCAAAGATATCCCAACCAGCTTTCCGGCGGCATGCAGCAGCGCGTCGGCCTGGCGCGCGCCCTTTCCAACGACGCGCCGGTCCTTCTGATGGATGAAGCCTATTCGGCGCTCGATCCTTTGATCCGCACGGACATGCAGACGGTGCTTCTCAACATTCAAAAAGAGATCAAAAAAACTATCGTCTTCATCACCCACGATCTCGATGAAGCACTTCGCCTGGGCGACCAGATTGCCATCCTGCGCGACGGCGAAGTCATCCAGCAGGGCACCAGCCAGGACATCGTTCTGCGTCCGGCGGACGAATACATCGCCAACTTCGTCAAGGAGGTCAATCGAGGCCGGGTCATCCATGTCGAAGCCGTCATGACGCCGCTGCACTCCGGTGCGGCGCCGGTTGGACTGGCGATTGCGGCAGGCACGACCGTCGAAGAGGCCGTCCGAATGCTGGCATCGGCGCCAGAGGGCGATGCCAGGGTCGTTTCGCCCTCCGGGGAAACATTGGGGCTTGTCACTTTCCGGCAGCTCGCGGGCGCGATGGTGAATTCGCAGGAGGTTGCCCCCCGACGCGATAGTGCCCTGTCGGTCGCCCTCTGACGCTCCAGATGCGGCCGTCTTTCCGTTTGCTGGCGACACCGATTCAGGCACGTCGCCAGCTCATGTCGGCGCGCATGGGGATTCCGATAGCTCATACCGCTCGCATCGGTCTCCGTCCGGCTTGCCGAGCTATCACGACAGCGACGGCTCGCATGCCATGAGCGAGGCCGAGATCTGGGAAATCATCGACGGATTCGTGCAGGCTGCCCGACAGCGTGCTGGAATGGCGTCAGCCTACTCGATAACAACACCAGTGAGCATTTCTTCGAGGAAGGCGACAGCCTGGTGCTGGCCACCACCGATGCGTCCGCGAACTGGCTGGGCGAGGAATTGCGCTCGCAGAGTATCGATGTCATAGAGATCGGAGATTGCGCCGCCCCGCGCCAGGCGCCCTTTGCCTTCTATGAGGATAGGCGAGCTGCCTTGGAGCTGTGACGCCCGCTCCCGCTACGCCCTAATCGACCTCTTCCTGTGTCCGCAAGCCGCGCACGAACAACCTCTCGCCAGCGCTTGCGTATACATTTTGCGCAAGGCCAGTCCAGACTGCGTCGCGAAAAGCCGCTTAGCCGACTTTATCGGGCGCCGGCAATTGCTCCATCGCCACGGAGTAATAAGATGATTTTCGACCAAACCATGATGGTTCACGGTCCCAGAGCCAAGCCCCTCCACCCATCACCCCCCAAAAAAGGATGGAAGGGATCATACATACGCACCCCATCCCGTGCGTATGCCTGCATGCCTGTCTGCTTGCCGAAGGCTATAAGCGGTCCACTATAGAACCTTCGGCAGGCGACTGCGCAGATCCCGGATTGGGGCGTTTTCCATAGTTTCAGATGATGATGCGCATCAAGGCCAGACCGTAGCGTTTGTGCCTTTCGTGGCCTCACGGATACACCCTATAAAATTGCCCCTCTGCGTAATCGTTTCATCACCGGCTTATCATTATAGCAGGTGGTGCGAAGGCTTGCCTATTGTTCAAAGGTCTGCCAGTTCCTGGCTTCAGGCTGCGGAGAGCTGACCGGATTGGATCTGTCGACAAATGCATTTAACCGCTTGGTTTCCTTGACGCATGCCACGCTCGAACTCGACCTGTGTCGACTTGCACATGGTGCTGATCTCTCTGCCGATACCACGCGGATATCCACATGCTCCGCCGAGGCGTGCTGCGTTCCAGGCCCCGTTCGGCTAAGATATAGCCAAGCATCGCCCATCACTCCCGCCCGCAGGCGCTGACAAAGCGGAGGACACCGATCGATGGCGACCGGCGGGGCCAATAGAGGTACGCACATCAATCCGTCGACACGGATCGCGTGTCGCGTCGAAATCTGCGAGCGGTTGAGAAGGACAAGTCAACGCAGCCACGTGGAACAATGGGGGCAGCATGTCGGAAAATAGCGCGCCGCAATTCTCATTTCGATTTCGCGGCTCGTCCTTCGACAACATGGTCGAAACCCTCGGAGGCGCTTTTGGCGCATTCGATGCAGAGCCTGTCGGCCGGGCTCAGGAGTTCCACTGGGGATTGGATTTTGCCGCGACTGACGATGCGGTACTGCTCACCGGTTATCATGAGGCCGAGTTTCAGTTCAATATCGAGCCGACCGTCGATACGGCGGAGTATCTGTCGATCGTTGTGCCACGCAGCGGCGGTATGGGGGTCACCTATGGCCCCCGCGTCGCCGAGGCCGGGCAAGGAAAACTGCTTCTTTACAATAATTTCGAACCCAACAGCGTCATCATGCACGGGCAAGCGAACGTCATCGACGAGCTGCTGGTCAACTGGCCCGTCATCCTGCAGACGATCGGCCAGACCTTCGAGATGCCCTTCAGCGGCTCTCTCGACCTGCTGCCAGAACTCGATCTATCCAAGCCGGCCGGCCGGATGATCGGCAGCCTCACGGAAACGATCATCCAGGGCATGCGCGACGATGGCCCCTTGCTGCAGTCGCCGATTGCCATGGCGCACCTGACGCAGGCGCTGGCCGATCTGGTCGTACGCCTGGTGCCTCACCGGCTGTCGCATTTCCTGGAGAACGGGCCTGCCCTGATCGCACCCCGGCATGTCCGCAAGGCGATCGAATTCATGCACGCCAATATCGATCAGCCGATCACCATGCCGAAGGTGGCCGAAGCGGCGGGCGTATCCAGTCGGGCGCTGGAAACCGGTTTTCGTGCCTTCAGGGATACCTCTCCCGCAGCATACCTGCTGACGCTCCGTCTGCGCGCAGCGCGCCAGGATTTGCTCGATCCAGAGAGCAAGGACACCATGAAGGCCGTCTGCCTCAAATGGGGTTTCTTTCATTTCGGCCGGTTTTCCGCGGTTTATAAAACGACATACGGGGAATATCCGTCCGACACCAGGAAGCGCGCGATGCGGCGATAATGGCCGTGCATTGCCGAAGTGAATAAACCATCCGGGGCGCTGGCGCGATGGTTCGACAGAAAAAACAGGATGAGCAGATTTGGCCGCGTCCGTTGATAGAGCGGCCTAGCCAGCTTCCTTTATCTCGTGCCGTTCGCCGCTGGGCGAATGGGCCATAATGCGATTGCGGCCTTGCGTTTTGGCGTCGTAGAGGGCGGCGTCGGCCTCGGTCAGGAGACGGTTCGGGTTGGCCCGCAGGACCGCTCCCGTCGCGCAGGATACGCCGATGCTGGCCGTCACCCTTCCGAATTCGCTGCCGGAATGAACGATACTCTCTTGGGCCAGGCGACGAGCGAACTGCTCGGCAACGATCATTGCTCCTTTGGCGCTGGTGTCGGGGAGGAACACCACGAATTCCTCTCCACCGTAGCGGGCAACGATATCCGCCGGTCGGCTGACCGACTGGCGCAAACACATGCTGACGACACGCAGGCATTGGTCGCCGGCGGGGTGGCCATAGGTGTCATTATAGGCTTTGAACCGGTCGATATCGACCATCAGAAGGCTGAACGGCGTGTTCTTCCGGGCGCTGCCTGCCGTCTCACGTGCGAAAGCTTCGTCGAAGGCCCGGCGGTTGACCATGCCGGTCAGCCCATCGGTCTCGGCAAGATTTTTCAGCTGTTCCGCCGATAGCCTGAGTGCGATTTCTGCCTGCTTCGTCGCCGTGATGTCCGAGACCACAGCCATTGCCGCACCGTCTTCCGCAAGCCTTGTCCGGATGCTGCGCCAGTCGCCGTTATGAAGCTGAACTTCTTCGTCCTTGTTGCTGTGCAGTGAAGCAGTAGCAGCCTTGATCCACTCCTCCACATCCCCTTCCGGAACACCGGGCCGCTCACCGGTTTCGGCGACGCGGCGCAGGATGTCGCTGATATGGGCGCCGACCACGCGGGCCTCTCCGGAGAGCGGGAACGCATTGCGATACTGATCATTGCAAAAGAGGATAAACCCTCTGCTGTCGTACATGGCGATGCCATCGGACATGCCGGCCATCGCATGCGAGAGCAGGTTCTTGCTTTCGCGCAATTCCCGCTCCAGGGCGGTGCGCTCCGTAACATCTCGCGTTACGCCTGCGAGGCCGATCACACGCCCCTGCTTGTCCCTCAGCGGAACCTTGGAGGCGAGCAGAAATCTGCCTTCGATACGCTCGGTGGAATCGATCAGCGGCACCCCGGTGTCAATGACCTGCTGCTCGAGATGATATAATTCCTCGGCGAGTGGTCGCGACATCAGATTGAAATCCGACAATCCGATCATCTCCGCCGTCGTCCTGAAACGGAAGAGGCGGGTCATGTTTTCATTGACGGTGATGAACCGGCTGTTTCGGTCCTTCACATAGAGATAGTCGGGTGACTGCGAAAATGCGGTCACCAATATGCTTCGTTCCAACTCCCATTGCTGCGTCTTCAGGAGAACGAAACCGCCCAGAACGGTCGCCAGGCAATTCAATACGGCCAGGGGAAAACCGACGCCGGCCAGCACATGGGCATTCACCAAGGTGGGAAGCATAGCCATCGACAGGACCAATGCAAAGCCGAGTGCCAGGCTCAGCAGCGCAACATCCATCGGTCCCGGAGATCTCTTGCGGGTCCAGACATGACCGGCCAAACCGATACCGGTGGCGATGGCCATTGTGATGATCCCGTCGACCATCGCCGTACCGCCGACGGCAAAACGAAAGGCAATCGCCAGCGCTGCGGCAAAAGCCGCCGCGATCGGCCCCCCGAACATGCCGGCCAATACAAGTGGCGAAAAGCGCAGGTCGACATAGATGCCGGGATGGAATTCAACGGCCAGCAATATGGATCCGATGGAGGCGCCGCCGGCTATGATTCCGAAGGCGATTTTTTCCTGCCTGAAGGCACGGCGCTGAAACTGGATGGAAAAAAGCGCCCACAGCGAGATCGCCAGGCACACGAATGAAAGGTTGCCACCGAATTGCGTCCAATTGCCATTCACCGCGCTGGATCCACCTTCCAAGCTATGTAACGAAGCTGTCATACGACAACACTAGTTTGAGCTTCGTTAAACCGGGGCCTGTCAGCCTCATTCTTTGGCTGATGCGCCCGCGAGCCTGGCACGAACTCCTAGCGCAGCAAGGCGTCGATCTCGGCGCGCGAAGGCATGGCGGGGGCCGTGCCTGGCCGGGTCACGGCGATTGCCGCCGTCGCGCAACCGAAGCGGACGGCCTCGATCGGCGCATATCCTTCGGAGATCGCTGTCGCGAAGCCGCCCAGGAAGGCATCGCCAGCGCCCGTAGTGTCGACGACGTTGCCCGCAGAAAAGGCGGGTACAAATTCGCTCTGACCGGCCGTGTGATAGAAAGCGCCGCGTGCACCGAGGGTGATGATGACCGCTCTCGCTCCGCGATCCAGCAGGGTACGGGCCGCGGCTCGTGCCTGGTCATCCGTTTCGATCGCATGCCCCGCCAATTCGGCCGCCTCCACCTCGTTTGGAACGATGAAATCGCACAGGCCATAGATGCTGTCCGGTAGCGTGCGGGCGGGCGCCGGATTGAAAATCGTGGTGCCCCCTGCCCTTTTCGCCATCGTCAGGCCATGGACAGCCGCGTCGAGCGGTTGTTCAAGCTGGGTCATAAAAATGGCGGCGCTTTCGATCTCCGCCCGGTTCGCATCGACATCTTCTATGCCGATTAGACCAGCAGCACCCGGCGCGACGATGATGGCATTGTCGCCGCTCATTTCGTCGACGAAGATGAAGGCAGCACCGCTGGAAACGCCGTCCATCTTCATCACATTGGCTTTGACGCCGGCCGCGGCATAGGCCGCAAGGGCCATCTCGCCGAACGGGTCGTTGCCGACCCGAGAGATGAAGGTTACCGTGCCGCCGGCCTTTGCCGCGGCTATTGCCTGGTTGGAGCCCTTGCCTCCCGGCCCAAGCGTGAAGCCCGACCCCATCAGCGTCTCGGCAATATGGGGCAGGCGCTTGGCCTTATAGGCGGTGTCGGCGGCAAAAATACCCAGAATGACGATTCCGCTTTTCCCGCTCATCTGACCGCCTCCTCCGCCGGGATGACGCCCTTGGTCAGAAGGAAGCATCCATAAAATCGCAGTTCTCCCGTTGCGATCACACAATAGGCTTTTTTGGCGATGTCGTAGAACGTCATCCGCTCGACCGGATACATGGGCGATGACTTGCCTTCGGCGCGATCGACGATGACCTGGACTTCCTGTTGAATCGGCGGGATTTCGTCAGGCTTGCCGATCACTTCCATGCGCCCCGCCGAAGGCTGAATCGGGGTGTCCAGCGGGAAGACGGAGAGGACCGCATCTATCGCCTGCGGCGCGGAAATGTTTTCCATCGTCAGAAGCCTACCCAGACGCGTCTGGCGGGCGATCGAATCCGACGGAAAGTTCGTGTCGGAGATGACGAGATAGTCGCCGTGTCCCATGTTGCAAAGTGCTTGAAGAATATCGCCGTTGAGTTCGGCCCTGATTCCCTTGAGCATTCGATCTTTCCATCCCTTATAATGGCGGCAGTGCCGGCCTTGCTTCAATTTTTATGCCCGGCGACCTTGGGCTGCGCGCACGGGCCACTCGAACCCCGCACGATCAGCGATCCGTCGATCATCTCGTCTCCTTTGCCTGGCGGCTCCTCAAGGAGAAGGCTGACCGCGCGCCGTGCCAGCGTGTCGGCCGGCTGGCGTATGGTTGTCAGCCGTGGCACGACGAGGTTAGCGAGCGAAATGTCGTCGAACCCCGTCACGGACAGCTTGCGCGGCACATCGATCTTGAGGTCGCGTGCAGCGCGCAGCGCGCCGATGGCCTGCTGGTCGCTGGCAGCCGCGATTGCCGTGGGTCGATCCTGTGGTGGGCGCGAAAGCAGGTCGCGGGCAACTTTCTCACCGGACTCATAATCGAATTTGCCGTACGCGATTTCGAGTTCAACTGCCTCGCCGGTCTTTCCAAACAGGTCAATGCGGCTGACAAAGCCCTCTTTACGCATGCGCCCCGCCTCCGTGTCGGGTGGCCCAGCGATGTAGGCGATGTGGCGATGGCCCAACCCATAGAGATGGTCTGCAATTAGCGCGGCAGCTTGCGCATGGTTGGTCGACACCAAGGGAAAGGTGCCGAAGCGCCGGTCCAGCGATATGATTGGAACCGCTCCCTCCAAGGGGAGGCCTGAACCGTCGCTCGAAGCCACCACGATGATGCCGCGCACCGACCGGTCGAGGAACGCGAAAACGTGGCTCTGCTCCGCCTCGCGATCGTCATGCGAACTAGCCAGCATGAGGCTATGCCCGCATTCGAGCGCGGCGCGCTCGACGCTTGCAGCAAGTTGCGCGAAGAACGGATTGGTGATGTCGGGAACGACGAGACCAATGACGTCGGTTTTGCTGGTGCGCAACGCTCTCGCGGTCACATTCGGCCGGTATCCGAGCGCAGAAATGGCGGCGCTGACCTTTTCGCGCAGCACAGGTTTGACCGCGGCTTCGCCCGACAGCACGCGCGAAACGGTGCCCACGGATACGCCCGCATACTCGGCGACATCCTTGACTGTAGGCATCTTTGACATTTTCGAACGTCCCGCAGCTACTTTACCGCTCCCGCGGTCATCCCGGCGATGATGTGCTTTTCCAGCATGACGCTGACAACAACCAGTGGAAGGATGCCGGCGGTGGAAAGAGCCGCCATCGACCACCAATTGATGCCCTGGCTGCCCGTCTGGCTGGCAATCATCACCGGCAATGTATTGGTATTGGTGGAAGTCAGCAGCGCGGCGAAAAAATATTCGTTCCAGCACAAGATCAGCGCCAGCAGAAAGGCGGCCACCATGCCCGGCAGAACGAGCGGCACGATGATGCGGGCAAACGCGCCCCAGATCGACAGTCCGTCGACAAGCGCTGCCTCCTCGAGCTCAACCGGAACCGTGGCGAACTGGTCGCGCATGATCCAGACGACAATCGGCAGGACCATCAGTGTATAGACGGCGATCATTCCCACATAAGTGTCCAGCAGCGCCAGTTCCTTGTAGAGAACGAGGAACGGCAGGGCGAGAACGACGGGCGGCATTATGAGCTGCGACAAGAAGAAGAACGAAATGTCGGAGTTGCGCATATGGCCGAACTTGTACGAAAAACGGCTGAGGCCATAGGCCGCGAGCGATCCGAGCACGACCGCAAGAGCCGATGCCGCGACCGAAATGATGACGCTGTTCCAGAGCCTGCGCATGAACTCGTCGCGCACGGTCGAGATCTGGAAAATCGTATCCGGGGAGAGCCCGAGCGAGCGCCAGCCAAGCCAGTTGGGGGCAAAATTGAACCAGGGGATCAGGTTGCCGCGCATGACGTCAGCCGCTGTCTTGAATGAGGTCGAGACCGTCCAGAACAGCGGGAAGACGCAGACAAACGCCCAGGTGACCAGCAGGCCGTAAATGGCGAAACGCATGGCCCACCAACGAATGCGCTGACCGCGTGCATATTTTTCGAAATCGATCCGAACCATCAGAGCCTTCCTGTCATGCGCTTCACGATACGGTCGGAAATCTTCATCAGCCCGGTCATGCCGAAAACGATGATCACCAGATAGACGAGCGCCAAAAGGGTGCCGTATCCCACATTCGAACGGTCGCGATATTCGCGATAAATGAAACTGGTGACGGAATCGGTCGCCCCGCCGGGACCTCCCGATGTCACCGTAATGATGATGTCGGCGAGCTTGAGCTTGAAGATGATGCGGATCATCACCGCTGTTACCGAAACCGGCAGCATGAGCGGGAAAATCACCTTCCAAAAACGTTGCCACTTGGTGGCGCCATCGACTTCGGCCGCCTCGAGCACTTCCCGCGACAGGCCCTGCAGTCCGGCGAGCAGCATGATCATCATGAACGGAATGAAGGTCCAGGCATCCATAATCATGATCGAAAGCCGCGCCACGAGCGGATCGCCGAAGAAGGAGGGATTTTCCCAGCCGAGCCAGCGGGCAAACCGCGCGACCGGGCCGAAGCGGGTTTCCATCATCGACTTGCCGACCATCCAGCTCACCGCGACCGGCGACAGCATCAAGGGCACCAGAAAGGTGACGCGCCAGAACTTGCGGGCAAGGATTTCCTGATTGAGGAGCAACGCCAGGCCGAACGCGATTGCATATTCGACGACGATCGCCAGGCAATAAAGGATCATGTTGAGCAGGGCATTGCCATAGAACGGATCGGTGATCATCCGACGTATGTTGTCGAGCCCGTTGAAGCGCCGCCCTGCCGAAGAGGCGAGGTTCCAATCAGAAAAGCCGATCCAGAGCGCAAAGACCAGCGGAAAGACCACCATCGACACGACGAAGAGCGCAGCCGGCAGAACAAACAGCGCCTTCTTGCCCGACTCGCCGTAAATGACGACGCGGGTGATGCAGAGAACTGCGGCCCAGAGAAAATAGGCATAAAGTACCGGGCGCCAGTTCGAAAAACCCCAATCGGTCCAGCCCAGCGCATGGGCACCCTGCAATGCAAATGATGTTACGAACCATATGGCGCTCAGCCACAGAACCGCTTGGCCCCAGAAACGACGGCTCGCGGAAATGGAGCCGGCTTCGACCGTGTGCAGCAGGTCGCCTTCGACTGTCGACATTTTATTCCTCACCCGAACAGAATGGGCGCCGGCGAAATCGTTGCCGATCCGCCAGCGCGCTTACAGCGCCGCGTGTCTGAAAGACGCGCAAAGAACGCTGCGCACTTTGAATTGCTGCCTAATTTTATCCTTAAATCGATTCCGATTTAAGCAATTATGCAGCAGTCACCGATCAGAGCCCGAGGCTCGTCCGGTAAAGTTTCAGCTGGCTATCGCGGCCGATCTGGTCGGTGATCTTTTCCCAGGCGACCGCAATCGCATCCGCGGTCTCCTGTGCCGACTTGTACTGTCCGGCAAAACCCTTCGCCAGTTCGTCTTCGGCGACGGAGTAATATTGGAAGATGCCGGGGATACGCGGTTCGATAGCGGCGTTCGGGTGGTTGTAGCTATCGACGTTCGAACCCAGATAGTCCTCGATATAGGCGCGGTCGTAACCTGCCTTTTCCCATTCGTCATAGTTGAAGTTGGACTGACGATAGGGTTGGAAGCCGGAGGGATAGGCCGACGTCCACAGAGAAATATCCTTGCCGCCGAGATGGGCAGCAGCAGACCAGGCCGCCTTGCGCTTTTTCTCGTCGCTGGAGACCTGCTTGGTAACGTAAATGCCCCAGCCCAGATAGGCCATGTTAGGCGCTTCGTTATACTTGTCTTCCCACTGCCCGGTCTTGCGGTTGTAGACACGGTTGGAGCCGCGGTTGATGCCGAAGCCGACCACGTCGCCGACGACCGAGGTGTCGGAGGTGCGTGCGCTGGAGCCGACATCGCCCCACCACATCAGCATTGCGCCGGTGCCGGCCAGGAACTGCGAGAAGGCCGTGGTGCCGGGATCGGCATTGATCTGGTCGGCCGGATAGGCCTTCGCCGCAATCAGATCCAAAACGTCCTGGATCGCCTGAACCCATGCCGGGTTGTTGACCAGCGGCTTCATGTTTTCAGGATCGAAAAGCCAGGCCGGGTCGCCCGGATATTTAGCATAGGCCGTTGCGCGGTTCTCGATGAAATAGAAGCCGAAACCGCCCCATCCCTTGAGGGGATCGAGATAGCCGTAGGCTGGCTGACTGGTCAGCGGATCGGTCTTGCCGATCAGCGCCTGGGAAGCTGCATTCACTTCTTGCCAGGTCTTCGGCGGCTCGGCCATGCCGCTGATCGAGCCTTCGCCGAAGTAATCCTTGCGGTAGGCGAAGGTGTGGCAGTCGCCATCGATCGTCACGCGATAGGTCTTGCCATCCCAGGTGCCGACCGGTGGCTTCAGGTAGCTGACCATGTCGTCCGCCTCGATCTGCTTTGCAACCCAGTCAGGCATCTCGTCCAGAAGCCCGCGTCCGGCGGTGTCGCCTTCGAACGGTGCACCCATCTCCAGGATGTCGAAGTCGACCGTGCCGGTTGCGATCGATTGTTGAAGGCGAGCGTTGTAATCAGCCTGAGCAAGGTCGATCCAGTTGATCTTGGCGCCCGTATAGGCTTCCCACGGCTTCAGGAATCCGCGGAACAGGAAGTTGTGGAGGTTCTGATTGTTGAGCCCCATGAAGGTCAGCTCGACACCGGCGAACTCGCCCTGCTTGACATTGGCCTTGGTCGGACCGAGGCAAAGCTCGCCGACCTTCTGCCAATCTGAGTCCGTCGGCGAGCCCTTGCCGACACCTGGAATTTTCAGGATCTGGGCGCGCAGATCATCGGCAGCAAACGCCGTGCCGGCAATGCCGCCCATCGCGCCAGACAGCCCGAGCAGAGCTGCGGCACTTGCCGTTCCGCGCAAGACGTCGCGGCGACTTGCCTGACGGCGCATCAATGCATCATATATTTCAACTCTCATGCCTTCCTCCTCCATGTTTCGTTGTGCTGCCGCCAGCTGGCCTTGCCGGGCTGGCTCCAGTGCTTTTTTACACTGGCCTCGTGCGGAACTATCTGGTAACAAGAAAATGAAACGTTTCATATCTTGCCTGAAACCGCTCCTCCCGGTCTCGATTTCGAGAATTAGACGGCAGGTGGAAAAAGTCAACAGGAAATGAAACGTTTCATGGAGGAGGCCTGACAGGTAGTTTCAAATCGGCAAAAGGCGGCTCATCGGCCCTCTTGCAGGAAGCACCTGTCGTGAGATGTACGGCCCTTGGGGAGCGCCCGGGGGCCGGCAGAAAGCGAGTGGGAGGCACATGGCTGAGGTCAATATTTCGGGGGCACGCAAGGCCTACGGCGCGTTAAATGTCCTGCATGGCGTCGATATAGAAATCCGCGACGGCGAGTTTGTGGTGCTTGTCGGCCCTTCCGGTTGTGGCAAGTCAACTCTGTTGCGCATGGTGGCAGGGCTCGAAAGCATCACCGACGGCACGATTTCAATCGGCAGAAACGTCGTCAACAATCTCCCCCCGAAGGACCGCGATATCGCAATGGTCTTCCAGAGCTATGCGCTCTATCCGCACAAGACCGTTGCCGAAAACATGGTTTTTGCGCTTCGCCTACAGAAGCAGCCAGCCGACGTTATCAAACAGCGCCTGCAGGCGGCGGCCGAAACACTCGATCTCGTGCCTTACCTCGACCGTTATCCGCGCCAGCTTTCGGGTGGCCAGCGGCAGCGTGTGGCGATGGGGCGGGCCATCGTCAGATCTCCGCAGGTATTTCTGTTCGACGAACCTTTGTCGAACCTCGATGCCAAGCTGCGCGTTCAGATGCGCAAGGAGATCAAGGAACTGCACCAGCGGCTGAAAACCACGACCATCTACGTCACGCATGACCAGGTCGAAGCGATGACCATGGCCGACAAGATCGTGGTGATGCAGGGAGGCAAGGTCGAACAGATCGGCACGCCGCTGAAACTCTACGACCGTCCCAACAACACGTTCGTGGCAACCTTCATCGGCTCGCCGTCGATGAACCTCCTGAAAGGCCGGTACAAGGCCGATGGCGCTATCTTCGTCACCGAGACCGGCGACGAGATCAGTCTTGGTTTCACACCCGAAGCAACAGACGGGCAGTCCGTGCTCCTCGGCGTTCGCCCCGAACATCTGTCGCTCGCCGAACGCGGCTTGAAGGCAACGGTCAGCGTCACCGAACCCACCGGCCATGAAACGATGGTGTTCCTGCGCTACGGGCCGGGCGAACTTGTCGCGGTGTTTTCGGAACGCCATGAGTTCGAGCCCGGGCAAGTCGTGACGGTGGCTCCCCGTACGGAAAAGCTCCATCTATTTGATGCTGGATCGGGCAAGACGCTGCGGCTCGATTAAGCCGCCACGCCTTCGGATAAGGGACGCTTGACGGTACGTCGAATGAACAGGGATCGATGGCCTCGCAAATATGCGGTGCCATCGATCCCTGTTCTGTCGTTACTTGCAGATCGCCGCGGCCAGGAAGCCGCGCATTGCCTCGCCGAAGGGCGGGCGCATCATATACTCCGCTTCCACCATCTTGCTCTGGTGGTAGACGGCGCGCGGATGCGAGAAGGCGAGGAAGCCGAATTTGCCGTGATAAGCGCCCATGCCCGAATGGCCGACGCCGCCGAAGGGTAAGCCTTCCGCCGTGACATGGCTCATGCAATCGTTGACCGTCACCCCGCCGGAGGTCGTATTGTCGAGAACCCGGCGCTCCTCGTCACCATCCTGGCTGAAGTAATAGAGAGCGAGCGGGCGCGGCTTGGCATTGATCCGATCAATGACGTCGGCGATATCGCGATAGGCAATAACCGGCAGCACCGGCCCGAAGATTTCCTCCTGCAGCACGCGCATGTCTTCGGTGGGATCGAGGATCAGGGTCGGCGGTATGCGATGGGCCGATTGCTGGGAGAAATTCTCCGCCGCCGGGTTGATCTCGACGACGCGGGCACCCTTGGCCCTGGCGTCGGCGACCAGGCTCTGGACGCGGGCATGATGGCGGGCATTGACGATCGAGGTGTAATCAGGATTTTCCTTCAGCCCCGGATACATCGCGCCGACCGCCGCGGCCGCATGTTCGGCGAAGGCCGTCACACTTTCCTCGGGCACATAAACATGGTCCGGTGCCAGGCAGATCTGGCCGGCGTTCAGCGTCTTGACGGTCATGACGCGACGCGACGCGTCCGCGAGGTCGGCCGAGCGGCCGATGACGACGGGGGACTTGCCGCCGAGCTCAAGTGTCAGCGGCGTCAGGTTTTCCGCCGCCGCGCGCATGACGTGGTGGGCGATCGCGGTGCCGCCGGTGAAGATCAGATGGTCGAAGGCAAGTGATGTAAAGGCCGTGCCCGTGGCCGGTCCGCCCTGCACGACGGCGATTTCCGTTTCGTCGAAGGCGCCGGCAATGAGTTGCGCCATCAAGGAGGAGGAAGCCGGCGTCACCTCTGACGGTTTGATCATGGCGCGGTTGCCGGCGGCGAGAATGCCGGCAAGCGGCGCAAGGGCCAGCTGATACGGGAAATTCCAGGGGCTGAGTATCCCGACCACCCCCTTCGGCTGATAGACCACTTCGGCCACCGCGTCCGGGAATAATGCCTCGTGCTGCTCGGGCTTCAGCCATTCGGCGAGATGGCCCTTGGCATATTTGAGCGAACCGACGCAGGTGAAGACATCGAGAAGCAGGCTCGCCTCGACGCTGCGGCTGCCGAAATCCTGCGACAGCGCCGCGGCGATCGCATCCTTGTAGTCGACGAGAAGAGCGATGACGCGATCGATGCGATCGGCACGGGTTTGGATGCTTGGTGGCCCTTCCCTCAGGAAGGACGCCCTTTGCCGTTCGAGCAGCGCCTTCATGGCATCGGGACTGGTATCGGTAGCGATTGGGGCGACGGTGTTCATTCTTTCCTCCCTTGAACGGTGTCAGACGGCCGGCTGGCGCACGACCGGTTTCAGCACGATGCCCTTTTCGGCATCCTCCACCGCCCGGTTGATGTCGGCGAAATCATAGAAGGTGACGAGCCTGTCGAAGGGGAAGCGGCCCTGTCGGTGAAGGTCAATCAGCAGCGGGATCAGCACGTCGGGATTGGAATCACCCTCGACGATGCCGCGCACCCGGCGTCCACCGGAGAGAATATGAGTGAGATCGAGCGTCAGCGTCGCGCCATGGGGCGAAGCGCCGACAATGCCGCAGGTGCCGCGCGGCGCCAGCACCCGCACGCACTGGTCGATGACGGCGGGCACGCCGGAGGCATCGATCGCATAATCGACGCCCGCGCCCGTCAGCGCCATGATCGCGGCGACGGCGTCGCTCGCTTTGCCGTTGACGATATCGGTCGCGCCGAGTTCAGTGGCAAGCGCCAGCCGCGCCTCGTTGACGTCGACGGCGATGATGCGCGAAGCGCCGACGATCCGCGCCGCCATGACGGCGGCGAGGCCCACGGACCCCATGCCGAAAACCGCAAGCACTTTTCCCGGTTCGACCTTGAGCGCATTCATGACCGCGCCGGCGCCGGTCTGGATGCCGCAGGCAAGCGGCCCGAGCAGCGCCAGATCGGCATCGCTTGGCACTTTCACGATATTGCGCTCATGACAGAGCGCGTGGCTGGCAAAGGAGGATTGCCCGAAAATATTGCCGTTCACCCGCTCCCCTCTATAGGAGAGCCCGCTCGAACCATCGGCGCGCGAACCGAAGAAATTGCGCGGGAAGAATTCGTGGCAATAGGTCTCCTCGTGATCGTTGCAGCTCGGGCAATGACCGCAGGAATTGAAGGTCATGACCACGTGATCGCCTGGCGCTACCTTGGCAACGCCCGGCCCGACACGCTCGACGATTCCAGCACCTTCATGGCCGAGCACCACCGGCTGCGGCACCGGCAGATGCTGGTCGCGCATGACGATATCGGTGTGGCAAACCCCGGTCGCGACGACGCGAACCAGGATCTCCCCCTCGCGCGGCTCCTCCAGATCGAGGCTTTCCAGCGAAAACGGCATATGCGGCGCACGCGCCACCGCGGCATGAATCTTCATGGTTTCCTCCTCCTGATGATTTGCCCGCGAACCCTCAGCGGCCGCGCTTGTAGGCACCGAGCCCCGGCTGATAGGTCTTGTCGTCGAGGAACTGCTTCAGCCCCTCGTCGCGCCCCTTGGTCTTGTCGAGAAACAGCATCTGCTCCAGCTTGGCGTAGATGTAATCGTCGGCCAGATCCCAGGGCAGGTTGCGCACGCGCTTATAGGTATCCTTGGCGGCCTTCAGCGTCACCGGGTTCTTTTCGAGCAGGCTGGCGCAGATCTTGCGGACCCGGGTTTCAAGCTCGGCCAGCGGCACGGCCTCATTGACCAGACCCATTTCGGCGGCCTTGCGCCCGCCGAACAATTCGCCGGTCATGATGTAGTAGAGCGCGTCGCGATGGCGCATCACCTCGGCGACCGCGCGGGTAACGTTGCCGCCCGGCAGGATGCCCCAATTGATCTCGGAAAGGCCGAAATTCGCTTCCTCGGCGGCGATGGCGAGATCGCAGGAAACCAGCGGCGTGAAGGCGCCGCCGAAGCACCAGCCATTGACCATGGCGATCGTCGGCTTTTCGAAATACATCAGCCGGCCCCACCAGCCGCCGGATTGGCGCCGCGCCTTCAGCGTGGCATCGCGCGGCTTGTCGTCATTGTCGCGGAAATATTCCTTCAGATCCATGCCGGCGGACCAGGACTCGCCGGCGCCGCGCAGGACGAGAACGCCGCAGCGCTCGTCGCCCTCGAGTTCATCGAGCACTTCCATCATCCGGGCGTTCAAAGCCGGATTCATCGCATTGCGCTTTTCAGGGCGGTTGAGGGTCACGAAAGCGATGCCGTTATCGAATTCGACCAGAACCGGCGATTGATTTTCAGTCATGGGTCTACTCCATTGGTTTCGGCATTGAATGCCGGGGCCGCTTCATCAGGCCTGTCGTTGAAGGGTTTCGTCGGAATGCAACCGGCGTAGAACGTGTTTCTGCACCTTGCCGGAGGCGGTGCGGGGAATACTCTCGATGAAGAGGATGCGGGCCGGGCGCTTGAAGGCGGAGAGCCTTGCCGCGCAATGGCCGGCAATCTCCTCGCCCGTTGCCGCGGCACCCGGCCGCTGCACGACATACGCGACGCCGCATTCGCCCCACCTGATATCGGGAATACCGACGACCGCGACGTCGAGGATATCGGGATGGCTTGCGAGCGCTGCTTCGACCTCGGCGGGATAAACATTCTCGCCACCGCTGATATACATGTCCTTCAGCCGGTCGACGATCTGATAGAAGCCGTTGGCTTCGCGGCGGCCGAGATCGCCGGTGCGGTACCAGCCGTCGGTGAAGGCGACAGCGGTCTCTTCAGGCTTGTTCCAATAGCCCGGCGTCACCGCCGGCCCGCGCAGCCATAATTCGCCGATCTCGCCTTCCCCGACGTCGCTGCCCTCTTCGCCGACGATACGGATGTCGAGAAGCGGTGCGGGAAGACCGACACTGCCGGGATTATCCTGGACGGCACGCCGGTCGATCGGCACATGCAGCACCGTTCCCGCCTCGCTCATGCCGTAACCGTTGACCAGTGCCACGCCATCGCCGAGATAGCTTTCGATCAACGGCTGGGTCAGCGGCGCGCCGCCGACGAAGAGCGCGTGCAGGCCGGAAAGAGCCGCGGCGCTATAAGCGGGGTCGCCGCGCAGGGCGAGCGCGATCTGCGGCACGGCGAAATAATGGCTGATGGCGCGTTGCCGATCGGCAAGGACTGCGAGTGTGCGCGCCGGCGTGAACCGGTCGGAGACGACAAGCGTGCCGCCCAGCATCAATGTTGTGCGCGCCACGGCGATCAGGCCGATCGTGTGGAAGAACGGCAGGTCGCACAAAGCGACCGATCCCGGCCCTATCTCGCCGACGAAGGAAAAATTGACGGCAGCAAAGAAGGCGTTGCTGCGGGTGATGACGACGCCCTTCGGCTGGCCCGTCGTGCCCGACGTATAGAGCAGGACGCAAGGCTGATCCGCATCGACGGGCACGGGCTCCCCCGGGAGGCTCGCCTCGATCCGCGCGGCAAACCCGCCCGGGCCATCGGCCGTCGCGATCACCGTCATCTGGGGATCAACGTCCGCAAGGCTTGTCACGGCTGCCGAAAACTCTTCGTCGTGGACTAGGAGAGCCGGCGTGCAATCGGCAAGGATCGGCCGAAGCTCGGCGGCATTGAGGCGCCAGTTAAGCGGCACGTAGATGGCGCCGGCGCGCTGGCAGGCAAAGGCAAGCACGAGCGAATCCATCGAATTGCGCGCCAGCATGGCGACACGCGCCCCGTCCCGCCGCTCTCCCAGCATATCGCGGAGGAAACCGGCGCAGCGGGCAATCCGCACATCGAGTTCGGCATAGGTCAGCTGCCGGCCGGTGGCGATCTCGAACAGAGCCCGACGATCCGGCGCGACGCGGGCGCGGTAGAGGATCGGATCATCCTTCACCAGTCCGCAATCCGCCGAAGAAGCCATCCCGGAAAAGGAATGCACCATTTTCTCCTCCCATGCCCGCCGCTCCTCCGCCGCAGGCATCAAATTTGTATGCAACACATACTAATATCTTTTTCCGACGAGATGCAAGAGGCTGTTTTTCGGCAAATCCGAGCCTTCGGAGGATCGCGGGAAAATATCCCTGCTGCCGCCAACAGGGATATTGACTAACCCGCTGATTTTGATGGTTATGATCCCCGAACGAAACGAGAGCGAACGATGCGCACAAAACCCCCGCCGGAGGATGTCGAAGCCGAGGAGGCCTCCTTTACGCCGCCGCTCGACGTCGGTCGGCTCGGCGATCTCCTGGGCTTTCATCTGCGCATGGCGCATGTCGCGATCTATCGCGACTTCGCTGAAACCATGGAGGAGCTTCGGCTGACGCAGAAGCAGCTCGCAGTGATGGAACTTGTCGCGGGCAATCCCGGCGTATCGCAGATCGACCTTGCCAATACGCTCGGCACCGATCGCGCGACCATGATGGCCCTCGTCAATCGGTTGGCGGCCCGTGACTTCATCGAGCGCCGTCCTTCCGCGGCAGATCGCCGGCGCCAGGAACTGCATCTGACGGAGGCGGGACGCGCCATGCTCGCGCGGGCACGCGCGCTGATCGCCATGCATGAACAGCGCTTCATCGAGCTGTTTTCGCCGGACGAAATGGATGCGCTGTTGGCCGCGCTGAAGCGGATCTATAAGGGGGGCTGAAACCCGCTTCCGCTTGTGAAGCAAGCAGCATTTAAGCCCATAGATTTCTATTGGGAAACTCCCGTGTTATGATCCCGGCCCTGGCGTTGTCCGCCGTGGGTTATGCACACGGAGACTTGTCTCATGAGTGAAATGGACGGGCTTTTTGCCACATTGCGACAGGCGGCTGACCCGCAGACGGTCGAGTGTATAGAAAACGTCGTCATGCATGGCTCGGATCGCGATCTCAATCGCATCAATGCGCTCGCCTTCGCCAAGACGCATCATCTCGATGAAGAGAAAACGATCGCAGCGCTTCTGCATGCAGCCCGCATAGGGGCGTTCGAGATGACCTGGAATGTCCTTTGCCCGGGATGCGGCGGAGTTCTTGACAGTGGCGCAACTCTCAAAGGGGTCGTCCATGAGACGTACCATTGTGCGCTTTGCGCCGCCGGATACGAACCCACCCTCGACGAGATGGTCGAGGTAACGTTCACAGTCAGTCCACGCGTTCGCAGGATCGCTGCCCACGACCCCGATCGGCTGACTCCGCTTGAATACTACCGCCAAATCTTCTTCAGCTCCGGCGTCGACTTGCCGGAGGATCTGGAAGCGAAGTTCGCCCGCATCATGTTGGAGATGATCGAGTTGGCTCCGGGCGAGAAGGCTTTCGTCTCACTGCAACTGCCGGCGCAATTCGTCATCATCTTCGATGCGGTAACGCACTCGGCGCAGTTCATCGACGTGAAGGGTGAGCCCACCGACGAACGTCAAAACCTCTCAATGGTCATCAGTCGGGGGCATGCGCTGAACGAAACGGTCACGCTGCGTCCCGGCTTGCTGCGGCTGACCCTTGAAAACCACACCGATAGCAGAGTCGTACCAAACGTTTGCATCGCTGGAGATGACCTGCACGATCTGCTGGGTAGCAGGCGCGCTTTTCTGACCGCTAAACGTCTGCTGACGAACCAGAGTTTCCGCGACATCTATCGGACCGACACGCTCGACGTCGACCAGCGCCTCAAAATCACCAGCCTGACTTTCCTCTTCACCGACCTGAGAGGCTCGACTGCTCTTTACGAGCGCGTCGGAGATCTTGCCGCTTTCGATCTGGTGCGGGCGCATTTCAGGGTTTTGCACGAGATCGTCGCCACGGAGGCCGGAGCGGTGGTCAAAACCATAGGCGATGCCGTGATGGCGACCTTTCCGAGCCCGGACCGCGCAGTGGCGGCCGCACTTCGGATGCGGGAGGCGATGCTTCGTCTAAATGCCGAACACGGCAGCGACGATCTCCTGCTGAAGATCGGCATCCATGAAGGACCATGCCTTGCAGTCAACCTGAACGACCGGCAGGACTATTTCGGCCAGACCGTCAACATCGCTTCCCGCGTTCAGGGCCTTGCCGATCCCAACGTGATCATGACGACGGAAGCGATTGTCGGGGATGCCCAGGTTTCGGAGATCCTGCGTGACAGCGGCATAAAATCCGCCTCCCGGATGGCGGAACTTCAGGGCATCGGGCGGGAAGTCAGAATTTTTGCCCTGTCGTGAGGTTGGTCTGCTCTTCGAGGTCAAGTGAACGTCAGCAGTTTCCGCTACGGTCCATTGCGGACTTTCATTGGGCAATCTGTGTTTGGCAGCTTCGCGCTTTCGCTCCGGCCAGAAAGGCCGTGGAGTCACGTCCTCCCAAGAGCAGACGTTCCCACGAGGCGAGCTTCCCGACCCTCGCTACTCGCCCAGGCTGGAAAGCAATTCGTCGAGCTGCTCCAACTGCTCCGGCAATGCGGCCGCCGAGCCCTGTAGTGCTTCCTCAAGCGCCTGCTTGGACGGATAGACTTCGTGGAAATTGAGTAGTGTCCTCCCGCCCTGGTCCTCGAAGGTCACGGTCGTGATCGCGCCCTCTTCGCCCTCGTCGTTGGTCCAGACGATGCGCTCGTTCGGCACCACCTCGAGATACTTGCCGTAGAAGGCCATGGTGTCCGAACCGCCGGCGCCGAATTCCAGCCGATATTTGCCGCCGGTACGGACGTCCATATCGCACGACACGAGCGACACGCCGGATACCGATTTTGGCATCCACCAGCGCTGGAACAGCTCGGGCTGGCTCCACGCCTTGTAAACCGTGCTCGGCGGCGCATTGAATGTCCGCGTTACGACGAGTTCGCGATCCCCTCTGCGCTCGACTGACGTGCGGTTCTGCGCATCACCTGCACTGTTAACTTGCTGAGTCATCCCTTCCCTCCTGTTTCATTTCGCTGATGATTTCGTCCAATGCTTCGAAGCGGGCCTGGAAGAGCTTGCGATGCGCCTCGATCCACTCGGCCTCCGCCTTGAGGCCGCGTTCCCCAAGCTTGCAGGTTCTCACCCGTCCGATCTTCTGCGTGACGACGAGCCCCGCCCGCTCAAGAACCTGGACGTGCTTCTTCATGCCGGTCAGCGTCATCTGGAACTTATCCGCGAGACTGGTGATCGACGCGTCCCCTCGCCCAAGCTGATCGATGATCCCGCGGCGGGTCGCGTCGGACAGCGCCGCAAACGAGAGATCGAGAGGAGGACCTAGATACTGAACCATCTAGTTCAGTATCTACCCTGTTCGCGCAGGAAGCACAAGCGTCCCGAACTTTCCACGCCGTAGACCGGCATCCGAGGTCATACGCCGCGGCGGCGGCAGCAAAAATCGTCTGGCGTGGGCCGACAGCTGCAGAAGTGTTTCGGCAGCTTCGCGCCCTCATCCTCGCCGTTCCCAGGCAAAGTGAGCCGCCCCCGAAAGCGACCATTCGTTCCCATTGCCCGTTTGCTGCCTTACGGAGATCGACGGGCGGCCCCGGATAAGGTTGCGAGCAACAGGATAGCTCCGAACCTGATACGGAATGGTTCTGTTGCATTGGCACGGCGTTGTGGAGACAGAAGGCGGAAAGTTTGAGGATATCTCTGTCAGATTTCAAAAGGTCGCCGGTTTCAGTGTCGCATTCTGTTGGACCGCCGGCCGCCGACCGGCAGACACAACTTCAGAATGTTGATTTCGAGGGCCGGATGAAGATGTTCGTCTCCTATTCCAGATACGGTGTCAGCACATCTTCGATCCATTTCATGAATGCGCGGACTCGGCGCGAAAGATTGCTCCGATGTGCTACGACGAGGGAAACGGCGAGCGCCCGGCGACGAAAATCGGGTATGATCTCCACAAGCGCTCCACTCTCTAAGTATGGGCCAATCCCCAAGAGTGGCGCCTGAATCAAGCCAAGGCCAGCGAGGGCAGCAGCTTCGTAGGTCTGCGCGCTGTTGACGTGTAGCGCACCTGGCAACTGAATCGTCGCGTAACTGTCGCCGTCCGGATATTCCCATCCATAGGGTCTTGCGCCTAGCATCGTCGAAAAATGAATTGTCCGGTGTTCCTGACGCTGGAGATCTTCTAGCGATCGAGGAGTGCCATAGCGCGCCAGGTAGGCGGGACTGGCAGCGTTGACCATGCGCAACAGTCCCAGTGGGCGGGCAATTAGCGTCTCGTCCCTTATGGGTCCAAGCCGCAATACACAGTCGAACCCCTCTTGAACCAGATCAACCTGGCGGTCCGTACTCGACACCTCCAGCTCCAATTCGGGATAAGTCGCCATGAAATCCGGCAAGACCGGCACGATCGTTTTGCGCGCAACCTCGGTCGGAAGATCGACCCGTAAACGCCCGCGAAGTGCCACGTGATCGCCTGCGAACATCGAGTGTAGGTCATCGACTTCAGCAAGCAGATCGCGGGCACGGGCATGAAATGCGCGCCCGTCCTCCGTCAACTGCACGCTGCGCGTCGTCCGGTGCAGGAGCCTGACACCGACATCTTCTTCCAGCTTCCGCACCGCCGTTGAGGCTCTCCCCTTTTGGATGCCCAGGCTATCGGCCGCGCGGGTGAAGCTCCCCATTTCTGCTACCGTTATGAAAATGAGGATGGGTTCGAGATTCTGCATTTTCGTGCCTCGGCATTGTTCTCCACAAAGAGAACAGTTAGTTAATTTCCTCGGTGTTTATCATACCTAGGCGACACAGTAAGCTCCGAATATGGGATCCCCTCATCGGAGAATGACAAGTGTCCGAAACTATGAAGCTGCATCAGGTGCCTGAAACTATGACCTTGCATCGTGCCCTGTGGGCCGGCCGGATAATGAGCGCGTTTGTCGTTCTCGCTCTGGTGGCAGACGGCACTATTCAGCTTTTCGCGCCGGCACAGATCGCGAGCATGTTGCAGGAAACCGGGTTCGCGATGGACCTGACCCGTGTCGTGGGTCCGATCATACTCGCCTGCGCCATCCTTTACGCCATCCAGGCCACTGCCGTCCTCGGCGCGATCCTAGTGACGGGCTTTTTGGGAGGTGCCATCTGCGCCCATGTCCGCATTGGTGAGTTGGGGTCGCCGCCGGAAATCATTTCCCTGCTTCTGGGAGCGATGACATGGGGCGGCCTCTACGCGCGCGATCCCCGAATCCGGGCCATTCTACCGCTCATTCATTGAACCAACAGGGGCAGTGCTCTGTCCCTCATCATCAGGAGAAAACACATGTTTTTAGTAATGGGAATCACGGGAAAAGTGGGCGGCGCAACGGCGGAACATCTGTTGACGCACGGCAAGGAAGTGCGCGCGCTCGTCCGCAATCGCGAGAAGGCGGTTAACTGGGCGAACCAGGGCGTGGAACTGGTAGACGGCGATTGGAATGATTCGGCAGCCATCGAGCAAGCGCTCAAAGGCGTCGAAGGCGTGTTCGTCATGTTGCCGGCTGTCTGGGCGCCCTCGCCCGATTACAAAGAAGCAAAGGGCGTGATTGCAAACTATGTTGAGGCGCTCACCAAGGCAGCGCCGCCGCGAGTGGTTGCCCTTTCGTCGATGGGTGCGAACAGAACCAGCGGGCTCGGGATGCTCACGGCCTTGTCGCTTCTGGAGCAAGGTTTTCGCGACTTGACATCCCCAATCGCATTTGTGCGTGCAGGCGGCTTCTTCGAAAATTTCCTCTACGGCTTGCAGGTCGCCCGGGGCGGAACGCTACCGGTCTACTACAATCCGACAGACCGGAAATCGACCATGGTCGCGACGAACGACATCGGCGCGGAAGTCGCAACCCTTTTGACCGGGCCAGCGTGGTCAGGGCAGCGCGTCGTCGAGCTTGGTTCGATGGTCACCGCGGATGAAGTCGCGGAGCAATTGGGTGAAGTCCTGAATCTCGACGTGAAAGCCTTTGCAGTCCCGCGTGCAGGATGGGCGGAAGCGTTCGAGCAATTCGGCATCCCGAAGGGCCACACCGGACCTGCCGAAGAAATGTTTGAGGCCGTGAATGCAGGATGGATGGACCTCGGAATCGCGGGTACGGAGCACGTAGCGGGTACGATGTCCGCACGCGATGTATTCGAGGCTGCACAGAACACCGCCAAAGCGTAAATCCGGGACGGATCAAGTATGAGACGGAGACTGCCCGCTTCTGCGCCGGACGCATCGCGGGCAGAGCTCAACAGCTCAAAGCAACGCGAAGCGCCTCCACTCCCGCCTGCCAGGCTCAACCTTGCCGCGCAGGCGGTTCCTAGGCCAAATGCCGCTATCCACGTCTCTTCATTCCATAGCGGACCGGCAGCTTGCGGCCCCAAAGCGGTCGTTCACCCGATCCGTTGTGACGGTTACTATTGGCGCATTGCAGTCCTACGTCTGTTGGAACTTCCATATCAATGTGATTTGCGATCCAAGACCGGCAAATTCCAACTTTGACCAATGAACCCCGAGCCTAAGGCCAATCGGCATAGCCCGAGGAGAGCATGCTGTTTTCCGATCCGGCCGACGCGCGGGCGATCTCGCGGTAGCCGGCGGGGGAAAGGCCGGTCTTGCGTTTGAAGAAATGGCTGAAATAGGTCGGGTCGCGAAAGCCGAGGCCGTCGGAGATTTCTTGGATATTGCGGGCCGAGCGCTCCAATCTCAGCTTTGCCTCCTGCACCACGCGCTCGTGCAAAAGCTGGATCGGCGAGCGGCCGAGCGCCCTTTGGCAGATCGAATGAAGCCGGTCGGCGGTGACGCCCAATTCCGCGGCGTAGTCGCTGATGGGCCGGTGCTGGCGGAAGCCGGCCTCGACGAGTTGCCGATATCTTTGCAGGATCGATCCGGTTTCGCCCTGCCCGCGCGGCTCGCTTCTCTCGCCATCCCCGCGCCACAGCGCCATCAGGATCAACCTGATATAGGCGGACGCGACCATCCAGGAGGAACGCAAGGGATCACTGAGTTCCCGCACGAAACCCAAAATCAGCGGACTGATTTCGGCTATCAGCAGGGGATCCAATGCCTCGACCAGCCTGCGCTGCTCGGTGAAGATGCGCAGCGAATAGGATTCCACCTTGTCGCCGATCGCATCGACCATGATCTGCGGCGAGGTTCCAACGAGATGGGCAGCGGTTCCGGCAGAAATCGACAGGTCGCAGCGAGCCTGAGGCGGCAGGAAGGCAAGCAGCGGTCCCTGCAACGGCCGATCCTCGCCGCTGTCGAAGTGAAGCTCGGCCCGCCCCTCCCCGAGCAGAAGGAAATGGTGGAAATCGGCATAGAGTCCCTTCTGAAGACGGATGCGCCGATGCGAAAGCGACGGCGCGTGCCACTCGCCCCTGGCATAATGATGAATGCCTCCGTCCGTCGCCAACGCCTCTCCTCCGCTTCCACCAATCATTGCAGCAATCGCCGGATAATTACAATATTAACCCAATAAATCGCATTCCATCCGCCGATGATCGGCGTAACCTGACCGTCATCAGCCTTTGGGAGGAGGCATTCCGACAGACACACAGATGGTCAGGCGGCCTTGAGGCTGCGGCGTCGGCTCGTCTTTCTCCCCATGGCAACAATGCAAGCGCCAGCACATGGCGGGTGGGTGAAACAGTGTTTTCGGCAAAGCTGATGATCAATAACGAGGCGATGGAGGCTTTCGAGGGGGCCACCTTCGAACGCATGGATCCGCTGACCGGCGATGTCGCAACGATTGCTTCGGCGGGATCCGTCGCCGACATGACGCGGGCAGCCAATGCGGCCGCAGCCGCCTTTCCCGACTGGTCACAGACCGGCCCCGGCGAACGGCGCCGGCTTCTGAATGCCGCCGCCGATCTGCTGGAGGCCCGCACGCCGGAGCTCATTGCCGCCATGACCGGCGAAACCGGCGCCACCGCCCAATGGGCGGCGATCAATTGCGGGCTCGGCGCCGATATTCTTCGCGAGGCGGCGGCGATGACCACGCAAATATCAGGCGAACTCATTCCGTCGGGCATTCCCGGCAGCCTCGCTATGGCCGTGCGCCAGCCGGCAGGCGTCTGCGTCGGCATTGCCCCCTGGAACGCGCCGATCATTCTCGGCACCCGCGCCGTCGCCATGCCGCTTGCCTGCGGCAACACCGTTGTCCTGAAGGCCTCCGAACTCTGCCCGAAGACCCATGGCCTGATCGGCGACATCATGCGTGACGCCGGTTTCCCGCGCGGCGTCGTCAATGTCGTCTCCAATGCGCCGAGCGATGCCGCCGCAGTCGTCGCCGCCCTGATCGCCCATCCGGCCGTGCGCCGCATCAACTTCACCGGCTCCACGCGTGTCGGCAGGATCATCGCCGAAGCCTCGGCACGCCATCTGAAGCGCTGCCTGCTCGAACTCGGCGGCAAGGCGCCGTTCATCGTGCTTGCCGACGCCGATATCGACGAGGCCGTCAGCGCCGCCGCCTTCGGCGCCTTCATGAACCAGGGCCAGATCTGCATGTCGACGGAGCGGATCATCCTGATGGACGAGATCGCCGACCACTTCGTCGGCAAGTTCGGGACGAAAGCCGCGACCCTCGTTGCAGGCCACCCAGGGGACGGCAACACGCCGCTCGGGACGCTGATCAACGCAGAGGCGGTGCGCCGCGTCAGGTCGCTTATCGACGACGCGCTGCAGAAGGGTGCAGTCCTCGTCTGCGGCGGTCAGGCCCACGGGACGCTGATGGACGCGACCGTCATCGATCACGTGACGCCGGCCATGCGCATCTACCGTGAGGAGAGCTTCGGGCCTGTCGCGGCGATCGTCAGGGTCGGCAGCGTTGACGAGGCCGTGACGGTCGCCAACGACAACGAATACGGGCTCTCGGCCGCCGTCTTCAGCGCCGACGTCAGTGCCGCGCTTGCCGTTGCCATGCGGCTCGAATCCGGCATCTGCCACATCAATGAGGCCACAGTTTCCGACGAGCCGCAGATGCCGTTCGGCGGCGTCAAATCGAGCGGCTACGGGCGCTTCGGCGGCAAGGCCGCGATCGACGAATTCACCGAGCTGAGATGGATCACCATGGCATCGGGAAAACGGCACTACCCGATCTAATCACCAGATCGGGCGGGATGAACAATGGGAGCAGGCCCAAGAGGCCAGCATCAAGAGGGAGGAATGATTTCATGAACGGCATTTTCCGCAACGGAAAATTCAACGCAGCATCGCTCACCCGCCGCTCTTTCATCGCATCGGCCGCAGCGGGCGGAACAGCACTGGCGCTCTCCGGTCGCACGGCCTTCGCTCAGAGCGGCGATACGCTGAAGGTCGGCTTCATCAGCCCGCGCACCGGCCCGCTCGGCGGCTTCGGCGAGACCGACGGTTACGTGCTCGACCTCGCGCGCAAGGCGCTGGCGAACGGCCTGCAGGCGGGCGGCAAGACCTGGAAGGTGGAGATCCTCGACCAGGACACCCAGTCCGATCCCTCGCGCGCCGGCCAACTGGCGAAGGACCTGATCAACAACAAGGCGATCGACCTGATGCTCGCCGTCTCGACGCCCGAAACCATCAATCCGGTGGCCGACGCCTGTGAAGCGGCCGGTATTCCCTGCCTCTCGACAGTCATGCCCTGGGAAGCCTGGTATTTCGGTCGCGGCGCCAAGCCGGGCGCGCCTTCACCGTTCAAGTGGACCTATCATTTCGGCTTCGGCGTCGAAGAGTTCCACAAGGCCTATGTTTCGCAATGGAACCTGATCGAGACCAACAAGAAGGTCGGCGTCATGTATCCAAACGACGCCGATGGCAATGCGATCCGCACCCATCTGGCGCCGGCGCTTGCCAAGGCGGGCTTCACCATCGTCGATCCCGGCGCCTATGAAACCGGAACCACCGATTTTACGGCGCAGATCGCTCTCTTCCGGCAGGAGGGCGTCGAGATCTTCAACTCGTTCCCGATACCGCCAGATTTCGCCGCCTTCTGGCGTCAGGCCGCGCAACAGGGCCTTACCCAGCAGATCAAGATCTGCCAGGTCGCCAAGACGGGGCTGTTTCCTTCCGACATCGAGGCGCTCGGCGACCTCGGCTTGAACATTGGCAGCGCCGCCTACTGGCATAAGGCCTTCCCCTACAAATCGACGCTGACGGGCGTGTCCGGAACCGAGCTCGCAGACGGCTACGAAACGGCAAGCGGCAAACAGTGGACACAGCAGCTCGGCGCCAGCCTTGCACTTCTCGATGCAGGCTTCGATGCGCTGAAGGCCAGTACCGACGTCAAGAGCAAAGAGGCAGTGGCCAAAGCGATCAGCACGCTGAAGACGACGACGATCGCCGGCAAGGTCGACTTCACCAGCGGCCCGGTCGCCAACGTCTCTCCCGGGCCGATCATCGGCACGCAATGGGTGAAGGCGGCAGAGGGCTCGAAATTCGCGCTCGACTATGTCGTCACCGAAAACGCCACCGACCCCAATGTGCCGGTCGGCGCCAAGCTCATCGCTTATAACGGATAACGGATAACGGATAGTGCAGCAGCTAGCTCAAAATCGGCCGGGGGGAGCCTTTCTCTCGGCCAAGGGGATCCACAAGCAGTTCGGCGCGCTCGTCGTCCTGGAAAACCTGGATTTTTCCATGGGCGATGGCGACGCGGTCGGCATCGTCGGGCCGAATGGCGCGGGCAAGACGACGCTGCTCAGCGTGCTCGCCGGCGCCTTCCCGCCAAGTGCGGGAACCGTCACCTTCGATGGCGCCGATGTCACGAGCCGGACGGCGGCGGAGCGCTGCCGCTCCGGGCTCGTCCGGACCCATCAGGTTCCCAAACCCTTCAGCGGCATGACGACCTTCGAAAACGTCTTCGTCGCCGCATCGCACGGCAATGCCGCAAGCCGCGACGAAGCATATCAGCGGGTGGTGGATTCGCTGTCGCTCTGCGGCATGCTCGACGTCGCCAACCGCCCGGCCGACACGCTCGGCCTTCTCGATCGCAAACGCCTGGAGCTTGCCCGTGCGCTGGCCACGCAGCCGAGGCTGTTGCTGCTCGACGAGATCGGCGGAGGACTGACCGATGGCGAGGCGAGCGAGCTCGTCGAAACCATCCTCGAATTGCGCCGCCGCGGTATCGGCATCGTCTGGATCGAGCACATCGTCCATATCCTTCTGCAGGTGGCGGAACGGCTGATCTGCATGGACGCGGGCAGGATTATCGCCGACGGCGAGCCGAAAATGGTCATGAGCAATGCGGAGGTGGTCAAGGCCTATCTCGGAGGGACACCCGCATGAGCCTTCTCTCCATCCGCGACCTCGACGTCCGCCACGGCCTGCTTCAGGCGGTGCGCGGCGTCAGTTTCGATATTGCCAAGAGTGAGGTGCTGGCACTGGTCGGCGCCAACGGCGCGGGCAAGACGACGCTGCTCAGATCGATCGCCGGCGCCCATCTTCCATGCTCCGGCCAAGTCCTTCTCAACGATGAAGACCTGGCCGCCGTCCCTTCCCACAAACGGATCGCCAAGGGCATTGCCCTGGTGCCGGAAGGCCGGCGCCTTTTCTCGCAGATGACCGTGGAAGAGAACCTGCTTCTCGGAAAGAGCTGCGGCCGCAAGGGTGAATGGAGCGTCGACCGCGTCCTCGACGCCTTCCCGAACCTCAAACCCCGCCGCCACGCAAAGACCGGGCATCTCTCGGGCGGGGAACAGCAGGCGACTGCCATCGGCCGGGCGCTGATGAGCAATCCCGATATTCTTCTGCTGGACGAAGTCTCGCTCGGACTTTCGCCTCTGGTCGTCGATCGCGTCTACGCCCAACTGCAGGCATTGCTGACCTCGGGAACGACCATCGTGCTCGTAGAGCAGGACCTTGCCCGCGCCATGAGCGTGGCAAGCCGCGTCATCTGCATGCTGGAAGGACGCATCGTCCTCGACAGGCCGGCCGCAGCCGTCACTCGCGAGCACGTCACCCAGGCCTATTTCGGATTGCACCGGGCCGCCGGCGAAAGGAGCGCATCATGATCAACACTCTGATCCAGGGCATTCTGCTCGGGGGCTACTACGCCGTCATCGCCTGCGGCCTGTCCTTCATGTTCTCCGTCATGCGGATCATCAATCTCGCCCATGGCAGCCTGGCGGTCGCGGCCGCATATGGGCTGTGGCTGCTTGCCGCCAAGGCCGGCATTCCGCCTTTCGCCGGCCTGCTGATCGTGCTGCCCGTCATGGCGATCCTCGGCTGGCTGCTGCAGCGATTCATTCTGGAACGCAGCGCCCGTGGCGGGACGCTGCTGCCGATCCTCACAACCTTCGGCCTGTCGATCGTCATCGACAACCTGCTGTTTGAGCAGTTCGGCGCCGACACACGGTCGCTCGCGCCCTTCATCGGCAACCTGTCCTATGCGTCCTGGCAGTTGCCGGGCCACATCTTCGTCGGCAAGCTTGCCGTCATGATGATGGTGACGGCAGTCTTCATTCTCGGGGGGCTGCAGTTTTTCCTCGGCCGCTTTGCGCTCGGCCGCGCCATCCGCGCCACGGCCGAGGATCCCGATACGGCAGGGCTGGTCGGCATCGATGCGCGCAGGGTCAATGCCGTCGCCACCGCGATCACCATGGTCACCATCGGGATTGCCGGCGCCTTTCTCGGGATGCGGGCAACTTTCAGCCCCTATGCCGGCGGCCCGCAGCTTCTCTTCGCTTTCGAGACGGCTGTCATCGGCGGAGCGGGATCGCTGTGGGGCACGCTTGCCGGCGGCATCGTTCTTGGCCTTGCCCAATCGCTCGGTGCGCAATTGCATCCGCAAGGCTTCCTGATTGGCGGCCACGCCGTATTTCTGCTGGTACTTTTCATCAGGCTGTCCCGCTTCGGCATGCCTCAACTCGACAAGCTCGGTGCGTTTTTCAACCTTCGTGCACGTCTCCGGAGCCCGACATGACCTTTGTCTCCAACGGCATATCGATAGAACGCTGGACGAAATCGTCGCGGGTGGCGCTTGGCTCCATGGCCGCGGTGCTTGTCCTGCTGATCTTCGCCCCCGCCGTCCTCGGCGCCGGCGCGATCGACCGGATGACGGCCCTGTTCATCTACGTAATTCTTGCTGCCATGTGGAATGCGCTCGCCGGTTTTGGCGGGCTGGTTTCGGTCGGCCAACAGGTGTTCTTCGGGCTCGGCGCCTACTTCACCATTCGGCTCGCCGATGCCGGGCTCGATCCGTTCATCGCGCTCTTTGCGGCCGCGATCGTGACCGGCGCGCTGTCGATCCCGCTTTCGCTGTTCATGCTGCGGCTGAAGGGCGGCGAGTTCGCGATCGGCATGTGGGTCATCGCCGAACTCGCCCACCTGCTCGTCAACCTCGACCGGCTGATCCAGGGAGAAACCGGAACCTCGCTGATCTCGCTCAACGTCTATGACAGCGGCACGCGGCGGGCGACAATCTACTGGCTTGCGCTCGCGTCCATGACCGCCCTGCTCGGTGCGCTCTTCATGCTGATGCGCAGCCGCGCCGGCGCGGCCATGCAGGCGATCCGCGACAATGAAGAGGCGGCGACCTCGGTCGGCGTGCGTGTGATCGCCACCAAGAGGCTGCTCTTCGTGCTCGCCGCCTTCGGCATCGCGATCGCCGGAGGCCTGTGGCTGGCGACTGCCACCACCTTCCAGCCGAAGACTTATTTCAGCGTCCAATGGACGGCCTACATGATCTTCATGGTGCTGGTCGGCGGGATCGGCAAGTTCGAAGGCGCGATCATCGGCGCCGTCCTGTTCTTCATGATCGAGACCTTCTTCGGCGGAGCCGGCGTGTGGTACCTGATCGGCCTCGGCGCCACCGCCCTGATTTTCTCGCTCTACCTGCCGCGCGGCCTCTGGGGCGAAATCGAGCGCCGCTTCGACCTGCAACTTCTTCCCGTCGGCTACCGGCTGAAATTGCCCGGTCCGAATAAGATCAAATGGGAAGAATGAGCCGGCTTCCGGATTCTATTGTGAAAGGTGACGTTGATGCTTTTTGGTAAAACAATCCTGGTAACCGGAGTGGCTTCCGGCATCGGCGCCCGGACGGCGGAACTGGCCGGCCAGATGGGCGCCGAGGTCATCGGTGTCGATGTGCGCGAGCCGGCCAATGGAGGCGCCGCCTTCATCACGGGCGATCTGTCCACGCCATCGGGCGTTGCCGAGATCGTTGCACGGCTCCCGACGCGCCTGGATGCGCTCGCCAATGTCGCCGGCCTTTCCGGCAGCACCGGCGTCGTCGCGACGCTCGCGGTCAACTTCTACGGTCTTCGCGCCCTGTCGGAAGCCGTGGCACCCCGCCTGCGCGAAGGCAGCGCCATCGTCAACGTCGCCTCGATCGCCGGCTACGGTTGGCGCGCCAATCTCGAGCGAGCAAAGTCGCTGACATCAATCGAGGGCTTTCCCGATGTGGCGGCGATCGTTCGCGAACACGGCCTCAAGGACGAGCAAGGCTACCCGCTCTCCAAGGAACTGCTCCTACTCTGGACCATGCGCGCGGCCCACCAACCATTGTTCAAGAACCGTGGCATCCGGGTCAATGCGGTCAGCCCCGGGCCGGTGGAAACGCCGATCCTTAAACAGTTCCGCGCCGTGCTCGGCGACGCCAGGGTCGACAGCGACATTACCCGCGTCGGCCGCGCCGGCACCGCCGCCGATATCGCGCCCGCCGTGCTCTTCCTCTGCTCTGACGGCGGGCGCTGGATCAACGGCGCCAATCTAGCCACCGACGGCGGCCTCGAAGCATCCATCAACGCCGAAGTCCTCGGCTTCTAGTTCTTTCCCTCAGGAGACCCCAGATGAATATTTCCCTCCTCATCAACGGCGCGGACCGCGCAGCCTCCGGCGGCCGGACCTACGACCGCCTAGATCCCTTCACCGAGAAGCTCGCAAGCCGCGCCGCCGCCGCCAATCTGGAAGACGTTGCCGCAGCCGTCGATGCCGCCGCCGTCGCCTTCGGCGCCTGGTCAAAGACCGGCCCTGGCCAGCGCCGCGCCATCCTGATGAAGGCTGCCGACATCATGGATTCCAAAGTGGGCGAATTTACCCGGCTGATGATCGAGGAAACCGGCGCGACCGCGCGCTGGGCCGGCTTCAACGTCATGCTCGCCGCCAATATCCTGCGCGAGGCCGGCGCCATGACGACGCAGATATCAGGCGAAATCATCCCGTCCGACAAGCCCGGCACGCTCGCCATGGGCGTTCGCCAGGCGGCCGGCGTCTGCCTGGCGATCGCTCCCTGGAACGCGCCCGTCATTCTCGCCACCCGCGCCATCGCCATGCCAATCGCCTGCGGCAACACCGTCATCCTCAAGGCATCCGAACAATGCCCGGGCACACACCGGCTAATCGCCACAGTGCTGACCGAGGCCGGCCTGCCAGCTGGCGTCATCAACGTTCTTACCAACGCGCCCGAAGATGCGCCTGAGATCGTCGCCGCGCTGATTGCCCATCCCGCGGTCAAGCGCGTGAACTTCACCGGATCGACCAAAGTCGGCAGGATCATCGCCGAGACCTGCGGCAGGCATCTCAAACCCGCTCTCCTCGAACTCGGCGGCAAGGCGCCGCTGGTTATCCTCGACGACGCCGATATCGACGGCGCCGTCAATGCCGCCATTTTCGGCGCCTTCATGCATCAGGGCCAGATCTGCATGTCGACGGAGCGGATCATCGTCGACGCGACGATCGCCGATCAGTTCGTCGCCAAGCTGGCCGCCCGCGCCAGCCAGCTGCCGGCAGGCGACCCACGCGGCCATGTCGTTCTCGGTTCGCTGATCAGCCTCGATGCAGCCAAAAAGATGGAAGAGCTGATCGCCGATGCGACGGCCAAGGGGGCAAAACTCGTAGCCGGCGGCAAGCGCTCCGGCACCGTGGTCGAGGCGACGCTGCTCGATCACGTCACATCCGACATGCGCGTCTATGCGGAAGAATCCTTCGGCCCGGTCAAGCCGATCATTCGCGTCTCCGGCGAGGAAGAAGCGATCCGCATCGCCAACGATACCGAATACGGCCTGTCGTCGGCCGTCTTCAGCCGTAACGTGCAACGGGCGATGGCAGTTGCGGCCCGGATCGAATCCGGCATCTGCCACATCAACGGCCCAACGCTGCACGACGAGGCGCAGATGCCCTTCGGCGGCGTCAAGGGCAGCGGCTACGGCCGCTTCGGCGGCAAGGCGGCGATCGCCGAATTCACCGACCTGCGCTGGATCACGATCGAGGATTCCGCCCAGCATTACCCCTTCTGACGACGAAACACATCACCGTGCCACAACGGCTATTGCAGTTGTGGCGCGGTCAATGTTCAGGCTGAGAAGCCATCCAGCGCATCGGCAAGTTTCAGCCAGAGATCATGGGGAGGCGAAGGAATTGGCCGTGAATCTTCATCGGAGATCCGGATTTCGAAAGCGACCCCATTCGATCTGAAGCCCGCCAGCATCCGGCGAAATTTCGTCGCCTTCTCCGTGAACGGGCCCGAACCCTGTTCGCCCAGCACGGTGCGGACCGTCGCCAGGGCGAGATTGAAGTTCTTCTGCAATTGTCCGAAGGCGCCGCGATGTTTGTCCCGCATGCCTCAATGGAGATCCCCGTGGGCGAGAGCGGCCATCGCATCGTTGAAATCGGACAAGTTATCGTCAATCGACACGATCAGCTCATTGAGGATGACAGCCGAACGGGAGAGATCCGGATCGGCGTAGTCGGCATTCATCCGCCGCGTCAGATCTCCGCTCAGGACAGCCGTCGCCAATGCCGCGATCTCCGCGCAGAATCTGTCTTTCTGATCTTTGAGATCAGTTGGCGCTTCAATGCTGCCGGGATCATCGGGAACTCGATCCTGATGCGCCGCATTCCAACCCGAACCGTTCGTTGTCTCGACCATGCACATCGAGCCTTAACGCAATACACCGCAGCCGTAGAACCAGCGGCGGATCATAAGTGCACAACTGCTATGGACCATGTCGTATTCCCGTATCCCTGCCGACCAATCGTGCCGCTGTCCCCGTGACAAGCGCGATCCCATCCAAGGCGGCAAGGCTTAAAAAAAGTGCTTCGGCGCCATCCCCGGTCGGATGTTTTGCGCGCGAAACGGATAGCATCGACGTATTTTTGACTATGATTGAGCGGCCTGCCACGCGTTTCGAAAGCTGCTGGTGATCCGAGGGGCTTGGCGGCGGCCGACGCCGATGAGGCGCCGCTTGCCTGCAAAAATTTCCGGGAACCTTTTCGGCCGATCTGCATCCAATGCCTGCTTCCAAAGGGGCCACCGCCGCAGAAGCCATTCCGTCACATGGACACAAAGGAGACAGATCATGTTGAAACAGATTCTCGGCGCAACCCTCCTGGCAGCCTCGCTCGGCACGGCTTCGATCGCCGCCGATGCAAAGCCGACCGACCCTCAGATTGCTCATATCGCCTATACGGCGGGACAGATCGACGTCACCGCCGCGGATCAGGCGTTGAAGAAAAGCAAGAATGCCGAAGTCATTGAATTCGCCAAGACCATGGAGCGCGACCACAAGGCCGTCAACGATCAGGCGCTCGCCCTCGTCAAGAAACTAAAGGTGACGCCTGAAGACAACAAGATCAGCCAGTCGCTCTCGACTCAAGCAAGCAAGGAGTTGAAGACGCTTGACGCTCTCGACGGCGCGGCTTTCGACAAGGCCTATGTCGAAAACGAAGTCGCCTATCACAAGTCGGTCAACGATGCGCTTGCCAAGGTGCTGATCCCCTCGGCGCAGAACAACGAGCTCAAGTCGCTCCTGGAAACGGGCCTGACCCTGTTCAAGCAGCACCAGATGCATGCCGAGCATCTTGCCTCGACGATGAAGTAGACTGGCGATGCATTTGCTGACGAAATCGCTGCCGCTGCTGTGTGCGCTACTCTGGACAGGCGGCGGCGTCGCCTCTGCCGCGGAATACCAAGTCACCATTGCAGGGATGAAATACAGCGCGCCGCCTGCCGAACTGCATGTGGGCGACGTGATCGTCTGGCGAAATGATGATATCTTCCGGCACACGGTGACGGCCCGCGACAAAAGCTTCGATATCGACCTGCCGCCGAAATCGGAAGGTCGCATGACGATCAGCCGAGCGGGAGCAGTCGACTTCTATTGCCGCTTTCATCCGGCCATGACGGGCAAACTGGACGTCCGGCCATAGGGCCGGGCTTCAATCAAATACGGCAGGCGGAGGATTCCCATGACAGCCATTCCGGTTCCGACCGAGCGACAGCAGCAGCACCAGCAGCAGATGTCGACATTCTCCGACGCAGATCTCGTGCCCTTGGCGAAAATGGGCGACGAGCCCGCCATCCGCACCATCATTCAACGCCACAACCAGCGCCTGTTCCGCACCGCGCGCGCCATCATCCGCAACGATGCCGAGGCGGAAGACGTCGTTCAGGCCGCCTATATCAAAGCATTCACCAATCTGGCGGCGTTCCGAGCCGATGCGCAGTTTTCGACGTGGCTGACCCGAATTGCGATCAACGAAGCGCTGGGCCGCGTGCGGCGCCGAAAGAACACAGCTAGGCTCGAGGAAATCGACATGCAGACGACATCGCCGGGCGGTGAAGTACTACAATTTCCTTCCTCCTTGTCCGCAACCGATCCAGAAACCGAGCTGTCGCGGAGCCAGGCGCGGCATCTCCTCGAACATGCGGTCGACGAACTTCCGGATGATTTTCGCGCCGTCTTCGTACTGCGTGATGTCGAGGGCATGAGCACCGACGAGGCCGCATCCTATCTCGGCATAAGACCCGAAACTGCCAAGACCCGATTGCACCGGGCGCGGAAGATGATGCGTCAGTCGATCGAAAAACGGCTCTCCGGCGCATTCTCGGCGCTGTTTCCGTTCAATGGCGCCCGGTGCGCTTTCATGGCCGATCGCGTCATTGCCGCCCTAGGCTCAGGACTCACAACGGGGTAGCCAAATAGGAGGATGGCGGCGAGGGTGATTGCGCCCATGAAGGTGTTGGCGCAGCGATCGTAGCGGGTGTGAATGTGTTACCCGTGTCCCCACCAAAAACTGCTTGACAATAACAAGACGACCGGTCATATATCTATTCATGCCTAGACCAGCCAATCCCGAAACGCGATCGCGCCTCCTGGATAAGGGGGGAAACCTCATCAGCACCCGCGGCTTCAATGCCACGGGCGTGCAGGAGATTACGTCGGTCGCCGGTGTGCCCAAGGGTTCGTTCTACAATTATTTCGAAAGCAAGGAGGCCTTCGCTGTCGAGGTACTGACCGAGTATTGGGATTCGGTGGTTGCTACCTACGGCCCGATCTTGGCCGATCACAACATGGCGCCGCTCGCGCGTATCGCGCGCTATTTCGCGAGCCTAGCAGAGTTTCACGAGCGCCGCGGTTACGCGGTTGGCTGCCTGATCGGGAATATGGCGCTCGAGGTCACGCCGTCGAGCGAGCATGTACGCATTACGCTGGCGGCAATCTATCGCCAATGGATGGCCTCGCTCACCGAATGCCTCCGGGAAGCCCAGGCCCAGGGCGAATTGCCGGCCGGAAAGGACCCGGGACAGGTTGCCGTCGCGTTGATCGACGCGTTCGAAGGCGCGGTCACGCGTGCCAAGGTCGAACGTAACCGGTCGCCATTCGACAGCTTTGAAGGTTTCGTTTTGCCCGCCCTTGTAACCTGAACAATTTTGGCCGGTAAATATACGACCGGTCATGCATTTGACAAGTTTCTCGCTGGAACGCCGCGACAACGAGTGCTGACCTTTATCCGCGGCAATCAAAGGAGCAAATCATGTCCACGATAATTACTACAGACGGCGTAAATATCTTCTACAAGGACTGGGGATCAGGTCAGCCGATCGTTTTCAGCCACGGTTGGCCGCTGACAGCGGACGACTGGGATGCCCAGATGACATTCTTCCTTCATCACGGGTATCGGGTGATCGCCCACGACCGGCGCGGCCACGGCCGGTCCGACCAGCCCAGCACCGGCAACGACATGGACCACTGGGTTGCCGACCTCGCGGCGCTGACTGAACACCTCGACCTGCGCGACGCGATCCATATCGGGCATTCGACGGGTGGCGGTGAGGTAGCTCGCTATGTCGCTCGCCACCAGGAGCGGGTTGCGAAGGCGGTGCTGGTCGCTTCGCTGACGCCGAACATGTACCGGAGCGAGGACAACCCGGCCGGTCAGCCGCCGGAGTGGTTCGAAGCGATCCGGGCCGGCGTGCTGGGCAACCGGTCGGAGTTCTACCGTTTCGTCCCTGAGAACCCGTTCTACGGCTACAACCTCGATGGGGCGAAGCCTTCGGAGGCAATCATTGCGAACTGGTGGCGCCAAGGCATGGCCGGCGGTGCCCTCGCTCATTACGCGACCGTCGACTCTTGGCTCGAAGATTATACCGAAGACCTCAAGAAGATCACTGTGCCGGTGCTGGTGATGCATGGCGAGGCTGATCAAGTCGTCCCGTTCGCAAGTTCAGTGCCGCGTGCGGTCGACCTGCTTAAGAACGGGTCGCTGAAGACTTATCCGGGCTACCCCCACGGCATGCTAACCACACATGCGGATGTCCTCAACCCTGACCTGCTGTCTTTCATCAGGTCTTGACGACACCTCTTGTCCATCATCGTATAGTGGTAACACTTGGGTTCGTAAATTGAGGAGGGTTCGGGTTTCGTCGTAGTGTTGAAGGAACGAACAAGAAGCTCAAACCCTCCTCGAGAATTCGTCGGCCAAGGCCCCTATCGAAGCGGCGGCCTTGGCAGCGTTGCTCGGCCTTGGCGGAGGTCCACTCCGACGTCGGCCTCGCGCCCTACCTGCCCTAGACGATGCCCGACAGCACCGCCGGTCGTCCACCCGCGCTCGACCACGCGACAAGGGGAAGTAGGGCTCGATCCGGCGCATCTGCGCCTCGTTCAGCAGGAACATGTCGGTCATCGGCAGCGCCACCTCGACGCCGCCACTGAATCAAACTGGCCCCGCTCCACAAGTCCGTTTATGGGTCCTGAGCCTAATCCAAAAGACATCATGACTGGCGATGCAGCTCAAAACTCAATCTGTCGAGTTCGTCCAAAACCTGTTGGATCCGGGCGCGCGCCTCCCGATCGGCGGCGTCCGTCATTGGCGCGGCGTAATCGGCGCCCTCTTGCCACGGCCCCACAGGATGAAAGCTGAAAGGGCAAGCAGGATGACATTGAGGGGCAAGGCGGACGCTTCGCCGCGGGAGAGATGAAAGATCATCGCAGTGATCTGCAGCAGCACGCAGCCAAGCGCCGCAAGCACGGTCAGACGCGGCTGAATCCGAGTTAGGGCCGGCAGCAACACGCCCACTCCGCCGGCGAAATCGATAATACCCATGAGGCGCAGAAACCATGCGGGAACGTCGCCGGGCCATACCCACATTGCCGCCAGTTGGTCGACCGGCATGAAAAACTTCATACAGCCGAACAGCGTGAAGGCAATAAAGAGAAGCACCTGAGCGGACCATAGCCCGATTAGAAGCAACTTCCCCTGGGGCGCAGGCAAACCAGTCGCGGTGTTGGACATTCGAACCTCCTTGATAAGGGATGACGGCAATCCCGTCGAGCGAACAGATACAGCTGGAAGCTCATCGTGAAAACCGTTATATTTTCGTGAAAATTTATCGACAGGATCGATGAGATATGCAGCCCCACCCGACTTTGGATCAGCTTCAGGTCTTCCTGACCGTGGTGGAGAAAGGCAGTTTTTCAGCCGCGTCCCGCGCCCTCAACCGAACGCAGTCGGTGGTCAGCTATACGATCGCCAATCTCGAGGCGCAGCTCAGGGTGGCGCTTTTCAGCCGCTCCGGCACCAAACGGCCGCAGCTGACGGAAGCCGGAAGGTCGGTGCTCGAGGATGCCCGCCGGTTGCTCGGCGATCTCGATCTGATGCGGGCGCGCGTCCAGGCCCTGAGCGACGGGCTGGAGGCCGAGCTCAATGTGGCGATGAGCGCTATCGTGCCGACGGACATTGTCGTCGACGTGCTGCGTGCCTTCCGCAGTCATTATCCCACCGTCTCCCTGAATGTAACGGTCGGCACATTGGGGATCGTCATAGATGCGGTTAGCAATGCGAGGGCCGTCGTCGGCTTTGGCGGCGCCATGGCGACGAGGAACGATCAGATCGTTTTCGAACGGATCGGCCAGTCGGCGATGATCCCCGTCGCCGCCCCCGACCATCCACTTGCAAAGTTGCGCCGGCCGATGACCCTCGCTGATGTGCGGGACGAAACCCAGCTCGTCGTCTACGACGCTTCGGGCTTGACGAAGGGACGCGATTTCAACGTGTTCTCGCTCAAGACTTGGCGTGTCAGCGACAACGCGACAAAACATCTCTATATCCGCGGCGCATTGGGCTGGGGCGGACTTCCGGCATCCTTGGTTAGAGATGATCTCGCCGATGGCCGTCTCGTCCATCTCCAGTTTCCCATCTTCGACCAGGGTGAGTACCCCATCCACGTGATACGCAATGTCGCAAACCCGCCGGGGCCGGCGGCAAGGTGGCTTACCACCGAACTTCAGGCGCGGCTTTCAGCCACTGACAAAGACGGGGGAGATCAAAAGGGCGTCCATTGAACGAGCCGCACTCAGTTCGATGCGTATCCTTGCGATATCCAAATTTCGCAGGCATGTACAATATGCGCAGGAAACCGTGCGTCGGCTACCCGTTTTTCTACAGGAACTGCAGGAATTAACAGAGGCTTAAGCGCTTTAGCGACATCTCGCACGGGACTATTTTCATAATCCATATGCGGTGTTTCTTTGCGGTCGACTCTTTCACATTCACTTGCCCGGGTCTTCGGAACCCTTCGCAGTCTCGGAAGAGATAGAGGCGGCAACGTCGCGATCGTCGTCGCCCTCACCCTGGTCCCGATGATCATCGCGGTCGGCGCGAGCTTCGACTACATTCGCACCTACAATATCCGACAGAGGATGCAGAGCGATCTTGACACTGCCCTGATTGCCGCTGTCAAAGAGATCGACACCGACGACAGCACCGCCCTCAAACAGAAAGTGTCCGACTGGTTCGGCGCGCAGGTGGAAAGCAGCTATACGCTTGGTGACATCAATATCGATACCAGCAACCATAAGATAACCGCGACGGCAAGCGGCACCGTTCCGACGACGTTGATGAAGATTGCCAACATCAACACCGTTCCCATCAGCGTCGGCAGCGCCGTCAAGGGGCCGGCCACCTCCTACCTCAACGTCTATATCGTCATCGACACGTCGCCTTCGATGCTTCTGGCGGCAACGACTGCAGGTCAGGCGACCATGTATTCCGGGATCGGCTGCCAGTTCGCCTGCCACACGGGCGATTCCCACACTATCGGCAACAAGACATACGCCAACAACTATGAATACAGCACGGCCAAGAACATAAAGCTGCGCGCCGATGTCGCCGGTGACGCCGTCAAGGACGTGCTTGCTTTGGTCGACACGTCCGACAGCAATCATCAACGAATCAAGGTCGGATTATATAGCCTGGGCGATACGCTGACGGAGGTTCTGGCCCCAACGCTGAGCACGGACACCGCGCGCAGCCGCCTCGCGGATTCGAGCTACGGCCTCACCAGCGCGACCTCGAAGGCGGCCACCTATTTCGACGTGTCGCTGGCGACGCTGAAGCAGAAGGTCGGCACCGGAGGGGACGGAACTACCTCAGGCACGCCGCTCAAGCTCGTTCTGCTGTTGACGGATGGCGTCCAGTCGCAGCGCGAATGGGTTACCGACAGCGTCGTATGGAAGAACAACAAGGCTGTATCCGGAGCATACTGGAATAAAGTCGCGCCGCTCAATCCGGACTGGTGCGGTTATCTGAAAAATCAATCCGACACGATGGCCGTGCTTTACACTGAATACCTGCCGCTCACCTCGGATTGGGGTTACAACGCGACCGTCGGCTCGACCATGGCAAGCGCCAACTGGAAGAATACCTGGGGCGGCACCATGCAGAGCGGCGTGTCTACAAGCATCACGAGACGCGACTACATTCCCTATGCGCTCTCGGACTGCGCATCCTCCAAGAGCCTGTTCATTTCAGCAGCGTCATCAGCCGAGATCACGGCAGGTCTGTCGGCGCTCTTCACACAATATCTCTCTTCCGTTCGGCTGACCCAATGAGGCGAAGGGGATTGTTTGTCTTGCTTCGCCGCATCTTGGGTGATCGCGATGGCGTCGCTGCAATTGAATTTGCGATCCTGGCCCTGCCGCTCTTCATCATCATATTTGGCATTATCGAAGTGTCGCTGATGTTCTTCGTCAACGCCACGCTTGACGCTTCGGTGCACAAGATCTCGCGGATGATCCGCACCGGCGAGGTAGCGTCTTCGAAGATCACATTGGCCGATTTCAAAGCCAGAATTTGTAATGACATGCTGCTCTCGTTCAACTGCTCCAGCGATCTCCTGGTCAAGGTGAGCGTGCTTTCCGATCTGTCGTCCGCGACCAGCGGCAATCCAATCGACACCAGCGGCAAGCTCGCCGTCACCGAGACTTACAATATCGGTCAGGGCAGCGACTATATCCTGGTCCAGACCTTCCTGCCCTGGACGGCCGTCGTCAATTTCCTCAGTCTTTCGAGCGCTAAGCTTTCCGACGGCCGCTATCTCATCGGATCTTCCGTGCTGTTTCGTAACGAGCCTTTCTGAGATGATGATAAAGCGGAATCTCTCCTTTTTCCGATGCGTCCTATCCCGCATCCTCCATCTTACGCGCGACCGCAGAGCCGCCTCGGGGGTCGAATTCGCGCTCGTGCTGCCGCTCCTGGTGATGCTGCTGTTCGGCACTGTCGACCTCGGCCATGCGCTCACGGTCAGCCGCAAGATAGACGAAATCGCCTCCACAACGGGCGACATGATCTCGCAGCAGAACACCTGGACGACGTCTGACGTCGCCAAGCTTCTTTCCGGCGCCAGCTTCATCCTCCAACCCTATGACACGACGGGTCTCACGATAACGGTCACCGTCAACGATATCAGCAAGACTGGCAGCGCGACGGTCAACTGGTCTGCCGCATTCAACACCACCGCGCTCAAATCCGGTACCGCGAGCGCGATCGAAATCCCGTCGCAAATCCAGGATCAAGGCGTTCAGGTCGTACTGACGCGGGTGCAATACAAATTGACGACACCCGTCTCGGCGTTCTTTTCAAGCTTTACCGGAATGAACGGCTACAGCTTCGATCAGCATTTCTTCAATCGACCGCGGACCAGCGATACGATCACCTACAAGTAGACCGTAAGTGACGAGGCATGGGTCAGAAGAGTAACGGACGACCGCCGCCGCGGCGCGCCCTCGTTCTGCTGACCACGCTGCGTTCGCATATGTCGTCGCGGCATCCTGAGATCGGCAATGCCCGCAAGATCCCGGCAGCCACTGCAATTCGTAGCACCGGCCTGCTTGACCAGCGGGCCACACCCTTGGATCGGTGCCCCGTCAATGGAAAGGCGCCAGGCGAAGGGATGTTGCCCCGCCGGGACGGCGAGCGAGTCCGGCGGCGTCTCAATCCAATGGCGAATTCACGCATCAAAGCGCGTCGCGATCTTTCATATTCGCTCCTTGCGCTTTAGCTCTTTGTTTTTGCGCATGTCGTTGACGCAAAACCGCTGCACACTTTTGCGCGACATGCTTTAGTCTTGCAGACACTATTGTACATTTTGCTGTTGGCGGTCCCCTGCTTTTGCTAGGACGGTCGGGCCACGGCACCGATCGGACCGGATGCCCTGAAAGAGCGGAGATTTGAGATGCCGGATGAGGTCGTAGTCTATCAGGCGGAAGCCGAGGCTTTAGCGATGCGAGCCTGCCTGGCAGCCGGCGCTCGGGAAGCCACCGCCCGCTCCCTTGTGGGCGCCACCTTGTCCGCCGCGCTTTATGGGCCTTCGACACTCGGATTTCCGCACATGGTGGATTACCTCGACAGCTTCCGCGAGGGCCGCATCAACTGCGATCCTGCGCCGACCTGCGAGCGTCCCTATCCCGCCTTCTTCGTCGCCAATGCCGATCAGGGCATCGCCCAACTCGGTTTCGATCTTGCGTTCGACGATCTCACGGCCGCGGTGCGCAATTTCGGGCTCGCCGTCTTCACACAGACGAACAGCTATACGGCAGGAGAACTCGGCTATTATGTTCGCAGGCTCGCCGGCGAAGGGATTGTCGGCATCGCCGCAACCAACGCCAATGCCATGGTGGTCGCCAAAGCAGGCGGCCCGGCTGTCTACAGCACGAACCCGCTGGCCTTCGGCTTTCCGCTTGGAGAAGGGTCGCTGCCTCTCATCATCGATCAGGCCTCCAGCGCCACCGCCTATGTCAATATCGTCGCAGCAGCAGCCGAGGGGCGCAGCATCCCGGAAGGATGGGCCGTCGACAAAGCGGGAATGAACACCTCCGATGCCGCAAAAGCGCTCGGCGGAGCCCTGCTTCCCTTCGGCGGGCGCAAGGGCGCCAATGTGGCGCTGATGGTGGAAATGCTGTCGGCCGGCCTGTCCGGCGGCCCCTGGTCATTGGACACGCCGTCTTTCAGAGAGGGGAGCGCCAGCCCCGCAGTGGGCTTGACGGTCGTGGCGATGATGCCCGGGCGCCCTGATGATGGCCTTGTCGAACGTGCACGTCGCCAGGCAGCCCGCCTCCAAGAGCACGGCGTGTTCGTGCCTGGCGTCAGCGGCATCGAACATCCCAGGCCAGGGTCGGAAGGGCTGAAAATGCCGCGCGCGGTATTCGAAGCCATCGTGAAGATTGCGGGCGCCTGACGGGTCCCCGTCGATCATGAACTGCCGCACAGCGGGGCTTTTTTCGGGGAGATGTTCGAGGAACGATCCGGATGCAAAGCCGATCGGCACTTTCACGCCACGGCTTGTGCGCCGGTAATTTCCACGAGCGAGCCGCACATGAATGCCGCCTCGTCGGAGGCGAGGAATGCGACGAGGGCCGCGACCTCCTCCGGCCTGCCGATGCGACCGTAGGGAACGAGCTTGTCAAGATCGGCGATCGTCCGGCCCGAGCGGGTGACGCCGGCCTCCAGCATCGGCGTGTGGATTTCGCCAGGACAGACGGCATTGACCCGCACTTTGTCGGGCGCGTAGTCCCTGGCGAGATTCTGGGTGAAGGCGGCGACCGCCGCCTTCGTCGTGTTATAGGCAATGTGGTTCGGCGCGGGATGGAGCCCCCATTGCGAGCCCGTGTTGACGATCGCACCGCCACCGCCCGCGATCATATGCGGCAGGGCCGCGCGGCAGAGATGGAACATCGAATCCAGATTGACCGCGAAACTCGTCTGCCAATCTTCATCCGACAGAGAGAGCAGGTTGCCGCGCCGGTTGATACCGGCATTGTTGACCAGCACGTCGAGCCGCCCCTTGATGGCAAAGGCTTTCTCGACCAACTCGACGCATTCCGGCTTGCGGGAGATGTCGGCCGCAATGGCGGTCGCCGATCCGCCTGCCGCCTCGATGAGCGCGGCGACTTCGCCTGCGGCCTGGGCGTTGGCATCCGTCACCACCACCAGAGCGCCTTCATCGGCGAGCCTCCTTGAGATGGCCGACCCGATGCCGCCTCCGCCGCCTGTCACGACCGCGACCTTGCCCGAAAATCTCTTCATGTCACTCTCCTACCTGATATAGCTGCCGCCGTTGACATCGAAGGTCGCTCCATTGACCGACGCCTGCGAAGGGCGGAGCAGGAACGCCACCAGCTCGGCGATCTCGGCTGTCTCTGCCATCTCGCCGATCGGGATGTCGCCGACAACAGCGTCCTTTCCGTGTTTCGCCACGAACTCTTCGGCCATGTCGGTGCGCACCCAGCCCGGCGCAATGGAGACGGCGACGACCCCATCGCGCCCGAAGCTGCGCGCGATCGATTTTGTGAGATTGATGAGCGCGGCCTTGGTCGCGCCGTAGGGCATGGCGTCGGCGGCGTAACCGCGCTGTCCGGCGCGGCTGGCCATATTGACGATCCGCCCGCCGCCCTGTTGTTTGAAATACATGATGGCCTCCTTGCAGAGGTCCGCCGCTGCGAAGAAATTCACCTGAAATTCTTTCTGCCAGGCGGCCCGCCAATCGGACGGATCGGCGTCGATCGAAATCTCGTTGCGGATGCCGGCATTGTTGACGACGGCATGAATGCGCCCCGCCGCCGCGAGCGCGTCGCGCCATAGCGCGAAGGCGCCGTCCAGGCTGGAGAGGTCGGCCTGGACGATCAGGCCGTTGCCACCGAGCTTGCGGAGCAGGGCTTGCGCCCTCTCTTTGTCACGCCCGCAATGGATGACGGGGCGCGCGCCTTCGGCAGACAGGCGCTCGACGATGGCGGCGCCGATCCCGCCCGATGCTCCGGTGACGAGGACCGTCTGGCCGGCCAGGGATTGAACGTGGGACATCGTGACTCCTAACCGAGCAGGTCGACCCGGGGGCCCCAGGTGTCGGACAGGGCAAATCCTGCGGCGAAGGGATCGTCGTCGGAGATACGCAGCTGTTCCCGGCCATAGATATATGCTTGGCCGGTTATTCTCGGCAGCACGGCGCGGCGGCCGCCCACCTCGGTTTCGCCGATCGCCTCTGCCAGGAACTCGCCGCCGATGATCGACCGCGACGTCCTCGCATCTCCAACGGAGACCTCGCCGCGGGCATAGAGCGTTGCCAGGTTCGCCGAACTGCCGGTTCCACAGGGCGAGCGGTCGACGCGGCCCGGCTGCAGCGTCGTGCAGGTCCTCACCGCGCCATCGGCTTCACGGCCGCGGAACATCACGTAAGCGATCTCGTCGACGCCGCTCAGGACGGGATGAGCGACCGAGACCTGGCCAGCCAGAAGCGCCTTGAGCTCGATACCGGCTTCCGCCAGCAGTCGGGCATTGACAGGCGCAATATCGAGGCCGAGCTGGTCGACGTCGACCAGCGCATAATAGACGCCGCCGAAAGCGACATCGATCTTGATGCGCCCCCATTTCGGCGTCTCCACTTCCCGGTCCAGCGCTTCCGCGAAGCTGGGCACGTTGTCGAGGCTGACGGACAGGCATCTGTTGTCACGGCAGATGGCACGCGCGACGATGAGACCGGCCGGCGTATCGAGGCGGACGATCGTCTCCGGCTCCGACATCGGCAGCCGCCCGCTCTCGAGAAGGGCGGTGACCACGCAGATGCAGTTGCTGCCGGACATCGGATGAGCGCGGTCGGCCTGCAGCACGATGAAGCCGGCGTCGGCATCGGCGCGCGTCGGCGCGACCAGCAGGTTCACCGACATGGCGACATTGGCGCGCGGCTCGAAGGTGACGAAGCGGCGCAGGCTGTCGTTGACCGTGTTGATATGGTTCATTTTATCGAGCATCGTCGCACCCGGTATCTCGGGCGCGCCTGAGACGATGACCTTGCCGATCTCACCCTGGCAGTGGACCTGCAGCAAGTCGAGGCTGCGGTCCCAGTTCATTCGGCCGCCTCCGGCTTGATGTACCAGCCCCAGGGATCTTCGCTGGCGAAGCGGGTGATCTGCTTGGTCTCGAGATAGTTGTCGAGACCCCAGCGGCCGAGTTCGCGGCCGATGCCGGATTCCTTGTAGCCGCCCCAGGGCGCCTCGGTGAAGGTCGGCTGCGAGCAGTTGATCCAGACGATGCCGGCGCGGAAGGCGGCCGCGACGCGCTCAGCCCGAATGTCGTCCTTCGACATCACCGCGGCTGCAAGGCCGAAGCGGGTATCATTGGCGAGCTCGATCGCCTCCTCCTCGGTCTTGAACGGCCTTATGCAGACGACGGGCCCGAAGATTTCCTCCACCCAGGCGGCGCTGTCGAGCGGAACGTCCGTCAGAACGGTCGGCTGGAGATAGTAGCCCCTGTCGAACCCTTCGGGACGGGCTCCACCACAGGCAACCGTCGCGCCTGCCTGCCGGGCCGCTTCGATCGCCGCAACGACCTGCTCGTGCTGGCGCTCGGAAACCAGCGGCCCCAGCAGAACGCCCGCGTCCAGGCCGTTGCCGATCTTGATCTTGGTCGTTTCCTCGATGAGACGCGCAAGCAACCGCTCGTAGACGGTGTCCTGCACCAGGACTCTAGACGTCGCGGAGCAGACCTGGCCCTGGTTCCAGAAGATGCCGAACATGATCCACTCGGCGGCCTTGTCGATATCGGCGTCCTCGAAGACGACGAAGGGCGACTTTCCGCCGAGTTCGAGGCTGACGCGCTTGATGTCGCGAGCGGCTGCCGCCATGATTTTCGAGCCGACCGGCCCGGAGCCGGTAAAGGCCAGCTTGTCCACCTCCTTGTGATCGATGATCGCCTGTCCGGCGACCGACCCCGCTCCCGTAACGATGTTGAGCACGCCCGGCGGCAACCCGGCTTCGTCGGCGACCGCCGCCAGTTCGAGCGCCGTCAGCGACGTCAATTCGGCAGGCTTCAGCACCATGGTGCAGCCGGCGGCCAGTGCCGGCGCAACCTTCCACGCCGCCATCAGCAGCGGATAGTTCCAGGGAATGATCGCGCCGGCGACGCCCAGCGGCTCGCGGACCGCCTTGGAGGTAAAGCGCTGATCGGGAAGCGCGATCGCCTCCTCGGGATTGTTGTCGAGCTGTTCGGCGAGCCCCGCATAGAAATCGAAGCAGCCCGCCGCGTCGGCAACGTCCCAATCGGCCTCGGGGAACGGCTTGCCATTATCGAGAACTTCGAGGTGTGCGATCTCGGCCTGATGGGCACGGATGCCATCGGCGATCGCGCGGAGATACCGCGCGCGCTGGGCACCCGTCAGCTTCGGCCAGCCGTCCTTGTCGAAGGCTCGGCGAGCTGCCTTGACGGCAAGATCGACGTCCTCGGCCGTTGCGGCGCCGATCGTCTGGATCACCTCTTCCGTTGCAGGGTTGGTCACCGTGCAGGTACCGCCCTTGATCGGCTTCACCCACTGTCCGTCGATATAGAGTTCGCTTCGCATGTTCACTCCCTTGCTTTCGTAGGTGTCAACCGCCCTAGAAGCGGTCGATACGGTAGGGTCTCATGTCCACGGGCGGCTGCGCGCCCGTAACAAGATCGGCCATCAGGCGGCCGGTCGTGGCTGCATAGGTGAGACCGAGATGTCCATGGCCGGTGGCGTACCAGACGTTGCGGCGCTTGGCGGACGGCCCCATGACCGGCACGGTGTCGGGCAGCGCCGGGCGATGCCCCATCCATTCCGTCGTCTCCACCGCCTTCAGCTCAGGCAGCGCCTCTTGGGCTCGCTTCACCAGGATCTTTGCACGCCGATAATCCGGCGGAGCATCGAGGCCGGCCATTTCGACCGTACCGCCGACGCGGATGCCGCCTGCCGTCGGCGTAACCATGAAAGCGCGCGCCGGCCAGATGATCGAATGGCGCATCGAAATACCAGGCTCCATGATCTGCGTGTGATAGCCGCGTTCGGTTTCGAGCGGGATATGTTCCCGCAGCAGCGCGGAAAGCCGGGCAGTGAAGGCGCCGGCCGCAAGCACCACCGCGTTCGCGGCAAAGATCTGCCCATCTGCCAGGCGGACCGCGGAAACGCCGGCCTCGTTTTGCTCGAAATCGACGACATCACCCTGAACGATCCTGCCGCCGAGCGCCTGGAATTTTTCAGTCAGCGCGGTGACGAGCTTGTACGGATCGGTGATCGACCGGTTGTCGGGAAAAAGGACCGCCTTGCCGATCGTGGTCGTCAAAGCCGGCTCGAGATCGCGGATGGCATTGCCGCCAAGGATTTCGTGCCGGAAGCCGAAGCGCTCCAGGATATCGATATGTTCCCGGTCCGTCTGGAACTCGGCCTCGTCGGCATAGAGGCTGAGGCACCCCTCGGCCGTCAGCATGTGCGTGAGGCCCGTCTCCTTCAGCAACACGTCCAGATCTTCGTGGACGCGCCGGCAGAGCACGGCGCCGGCCGCCTCCAATTCCCTCAGCTTCGAGGGACGGCTCGCAGCGAGGAACATGAGGAACCAGGGCACCAGTTTCGGCAGATAGCCGGGCCGGATGCGCACAGGACCTTCCGGATCGAGCAGCCATTTGGGCATCTGCGCCCAGATGCCGGGGCGCGAGGCCGGCATGAATTCGGTGACGGCGATGCTCGCCATATTGCCATAGGAGGCGCCTCGACCCGGCGCCGCCTTGTCGAGCAAGGTGACGTTGTTTCCCCGGCGCTGCAGTTCATAGGCGATGGTGGCGCCGATAATGCCGGCGCCGACGACCACAATGGATGACACGGTGAACCTCGCAAATTCAGAGATCCTCGGGGCGGCTCGGCCACCCCGACCTGTTCTTATTACCAGTTGAGGATCGGTTGCATCGCCGCCTTGAACTCGGCCTTTTCCTCCACCGTCAGTTCGCCGAGTGGTGCGCGGCACGCACCCACGGGCAAGCCCTGAAGCTCGCAGCCGTACTTGATCTTCTGCACGAACTTGCCGCTCTCGAGAATATTCATCGCCCGGTAGAGCGTTTTCATCTGCTGGCGCGCCTTGTCCAGATCGCCGGATCTGAACGTGCGGTCGAGATCGCAGCAGGCCTTGGCCATGCAGTTGGACGGACCGCAGATCCAGCTTTCCGCGCCCCAGAACATGAAATCGAGCGCGATATCGTCGGAGCCGCTGACGAGCTGGATCTTGCCCTCATAGCGACTGGCGATGTCGATCGCGCGCTGCAATACCCCAGAGCTTTCCTTGATCCCGATCACATGCGCATTATCGGCAAAATGATCCATCAGCTCGAAACTGATGTCCGAGCCATCCTTGGCCGGATAGGAATAAAGGACGAGGCTCACATCGACGGCACGGAGCACGGCTTCGTAGTGCTTGATGAGCTCTGCCTGGGTCGGACGGGTATAAAATGGCGGCGCCAGCAGCACCGTGTCATAGCCGATATCCTTGGCCATCGCCGTCTGCTCGATCACCTCGCGGGTGGCGGGCGCGTTGGTGCCGGCGATCAGAATTTCGCCCGGTTTGGCAAATTCCTTGACGAACTGCAGCACGTCACGGCGCTCTTCCTTGGATTGGCTGAAATACTCGCCGGTCGACCCGTTTGGAACCCAACCGGTGACGCCTGCCTCACGCAGATGTGCCAGGAGCTTTTCGAATGCCTTGAAGTCGATCTTGTTGTACGCGTCGAAGGGAGTGATGAGCGCGGGCATGACGCCGGAAAGTTTCATGGGATTCTCCTGTCTGGGAACGACATTGTTAGATTGCGAGCTTCTTGAGAATGCGTCCCTCGATGAGGGAGACGGCCCGCGTGAGTGGGAAGGCGATGATGAAGTAGATCAGGGCGACGATCGTCAGCACCTCGACGGGACGGGCGGTGTTGTTGGAGATGTTCTGGCCGACGAACATCAGATCGGCCATCCCCACCGCCGAGACGAGCGCGCTCTCCTTGAAAAGGCTGACGCAGTTCGACAGCAGCGTCGGAATTGCCCGCAGCACCGCTTGGGGTAGCACGACGTTCAGGACCTGGGCCCTGCGCGGCAGGCCGAGAGCGACGCAGGCGTCCAGCTGTTCCCGGCCGATGGACTTGAGGCTGGCCCGGAAGGTTTCGCTGGCAATCGCTCCCATGTAGAGCGTGAGCGCGATGACGCCCGATACCAAGTTCGAAAGCTCGACGCCGAGGATGAGCGGCAGGCAGAAAAATATCCAGAAGAGCTGGATGAGGACCGGCGTGCCGCGGAAGAATTCGACGTACAGGCTCGAGACCGCGCGAAGTACGAGGTTGCGCGACGTTCGGGCAAGGCCGACGAGGAAGCCGAGGGAGCATCCGAGCACGACGCAGATGACCGTGAGCTTGATCGTCATCCATAGGCCGAGCAGGAGTGCGTTTTCGAAGCGCAGCAGGATCGAGAAGTCGAGTGTCATTCTGGCCTCCTAGCTGACGAGGATCTGGCGGCGGCGTTCGAGCAGGCCGACGATCTGGGTTATCGGGAAGGAGACAGTGAAATAGATGAGGGCGACGACGGTGAAGGTCTCGATCGGACGATAAGTCTCCGTCGCCAGCGTTTTGCCCTGGTACATCAGGTCCTGGATCGCCACGATCGCGACCAGCGCGCTCTGCTGGAAGATGACGATGCCGTTGGTCAAAAGCACCGGGATCGAGGCGCGGAACGCCGTCGGAAACACGATGTAAAGCACCCGTTGCAGCGGATTGAGACCGAGCGCGATGCCGGCGTCGAGCTGCTCGCGCGGAACCGCCTGGATGGATGCCCGGTAGGCCTCGGCGTTGAACGCCATCAGGTTGAGACCGAGCGCCATGATGCCCATCGTCATCGGATCGAGGAAGACGTCGAACAGCATCGGTACGCAGTAGAATATCCAGACGATCTGAACGATGGCCGGCGTGCAGCGGAAGAATTCGACGAAAAGCATGAACGGCAGCCGCACGACCTTGATCGGGCTCATGATCAGCAGGGCCAGTCCGAAGCCCAGAACGATGCCGATGACGTTTGCCGCGGCCGTCAATTGCAGTGAAACCCACAGCCCCTGCAGAAGCGGAGCGATGGAGACTGCGTTGAAGTCGAACGTGTAGTTCACTTGTGCCTCCCTACTTCTTGATGGGCCTACTTCTTGATGGGCCTACTGCTTGATATGGAAAACGCGGTCGATGAATTCCTTCGTACGCTCCTCGCGCGGGGCGGCGAGCACCTGCTCGGGAGGACCGTCCTCGACGACCACGCCGCCGGCGCAGAAGATGACGCGCGAGGCGATGTTCTTGGCGAACCACATGTCGTGGGTCACGATCATCATCGGCATGTTCTGGGCGGCGAGTTGCAGGATGACCTGCTCCACCTCGCTGACGAGCTCCGGGTCGAGAGCCGACGTGACTTCGTCGAAAAGCATCAGTTTCGGGTCGAGCATGAGCGCGCGGGCAATAGCGACGCGCTGTTTCTGGCCACCGGAAAGCTGGGCCGGATAGGCATTGGATTTGGCTGCGAGCCCGAACCGCTCGAGCAGCGCCTGCGCGCGGGCCGTGGCCTTCGCCTTGGCTTCTCCGCGCACCTTGCAGGGAGCAAGAATCAGGTTCTGAATGACGTTCAGATGCGGAAACAGCGTGTAGTGCTGGAACACCATGCCGATCGAACGGCGGACATCGGTGTCGATCTGGGTCTTCCGGCCTGCGCTATCGGATGAAATATATGCACTCCCATCGAAGCTGACTGACCCGCTGTCGATCTGCTCCAGCCCCATCATCACGCGCAGCAGCGTGCTTTTGCCGCCGCCGCTGGGCCCGATGACGACGACACGTTCGCCGGGCTTCATTTCGATGTCGATGCCTTTCAGCACCTGAATGGCTCCGTTTCCATAGCTTTTGTGGAGCGCCTGCATTTTCACGAGGGGAAGGCTGAAAGACGTGGTCATGGCCAATCTCCGATGATCGAAGCTGGAAGGGCCGGCGCGATCTTCGCACCGGCCCGGCGAGGTTACTTTGCGCCCTTGAGCACGTCGTCGACCGCCTTGCGGATCAGTTCATCGACATGGCCGGTGGCGACCCTCTCTTCGAGGAAGATATTGATCACTTCGACGTCGGCGGCCGAAAGCTGATGCGGCAGGCCGAAAGCAACGCCCTGCTTGGCGAGTGCCGGCGTCGGGTTGAGCGCCAGCGCCCAATCCGGGTTCGATTGCGTGAAGAGCTGGTTGGTGTCGGAAGCGTCGACCAGGATATCGGCGCGCTTCGAGCTCACTGCCAGGCGGGTTTCGTCGTTGCCGGGAAGACGCATGACCGTGGCATTCTTCACCGCCGCGGAGATGGCTTTGTCCTGCGCCGTGCCGGACATGACCGCGAGCGTCACGCCCGCCTTGTCGATATCGGCCACCGAGGCGGCGCCGGCCGGAATTTTCGGATTGTTTTTGTTATAGGCGAGCGAGATCTGGTACTCCATCGCCGGGATCGAAAACTGCACAGCCATGGCACGCGCCGAGGTCCGGTTGAGCGCCAGTGACAGATCCCATTTGCCCGCCTGCAGGCCGGCAACGATGTTGTCCCAGGTCGTATCGACGAATTCAGGCTTCACCTTAAGGACGTCGGCAAATTCCTTGCAGAGATCGGCAAAGAAGCCGGAATATTCGCCGGTTGCCGGATCGCGCATGACATAGGGCGGCGCCACTGCCGCGCCGCAGCGCAGCACACCCGCCTTCTGCACGCCCTGCCAATATCCTTCGGCGGTCTCAGCATGTGCGGCGGTTGCGCAAAGACCGCCCATCAGGGCGAGCGCGGGCAGCGCCCGCAAGGCGGACGTCATCAGTTTCGAAAGCATCGGGCATTCCTCTTTTGCTGTGCGCGAAGCGCGCGGTTCCACTCGTCGGCTGCAGCCGTTTCTCTTATTTTCTTGTCGGCTTCGTGTCGACTGTGAATAATATGTCAACAGCATGTCGACAAAGTCAAGCGGAAAAATTCCATTGCCGACACGCTGATTTTCTGGCCCAATGGGACCTGCGTTTGGAGAAAGGGACTTGAGTGTCTGATGAATCGGAAGTGAAACGAATCCGTGGGACTGGCTGGAAGAGCGTCTACGAGACGCTCCGCAACGAGATCCTGTCGCTCGCTCTGCCGCCCGGTCAGCTCCTCGACGAGATGACGCTCGCCGAACGCTTCGACATGTCGCGCTCGCCGGTGCGCGAAGCCCTGATCCGGCTCGGCGGCGACGAACTGGTCGTGACGCTTTCCAACCGCAGCACGATTGTTGCGCCGATCGAAGTGGCGACCTTTCCCAAATATGTGGAGGCGCTCGATATCGCGCAGCGCATGAATACGCGGCTTGCCGCCGCACTCAGGACGGAAACCGACCTGAAGACTATCACCAAGCGGCTGAAAACCTTCGAGGCGGCAGTCAAAACCGGCAATCACCTGGCCATGTCGGAAGCCAACAAGGAGTTCCACATGGCCATCGCCCATGCCGGAAAAAATCAGTATCTCGCCTCGTTCTACGAGAAGCTGCTGTCGCAGGGACAGCGCATGCTCCACCTGCATTTCGAATATCTGGAGCGGACCCATGAGGGCTATCTCTTGACCGACGAGCACTCGCTGATGCTCGATGCCATCAAGGACAAGAACGTCGATCTCGCCGATGAGCTCGCTCACGCCCATACACGCCAGTTCCAGGACAATTTCATCAACTTCATGCGCGAGAACTACACGACGGATGTCGCGCTGGGACCGTTGCGGGCTGCGGAGTAATTAGATGAAGATCGACAGAATCGGATTTGTCGGCACCGGCGCCATCACCGAAGCGATGGTTCGTGGGCTACTGGCCGAACCGGCCTATGCCGCCGAGATTCACGTTTCGCCACGAAGCGCCCATATCGCCGAGGGCCTGGCGGCCGAATTCGCCGCCGTGACGATCGCCCGCGACAATCAGGATGTCGTCGCGCGCAGCGACATGGTGTTTCTGGCGATACGGCCGCAGATCGCCGAGGAGGTCGTGCGGGAACTTTCGTTCAGGAATGGCCAGATGGTCGTCAGCCTCGTCGCGGCGACGGAGCGCCAAGCCCTGCTCGAATGGATCGGCGCCGATGTCAGCCTCCTGCAGGCGATACCCCTGCCCTTCGTCGCACACCGGCAAGGTGTGACCGCCGTCTATCCCCCGGATGCCACGGTTGCGGCGCTGTTTGACACGCTCGGAACGGCCGTCCAATGCCAGTCCAGGAAGGAATATGATCTCCTCGCAGCCGCAAGCGCCGTCATGTCGACCTACTTCGGCATCATGGAATCGGTTGCCGGCTGGCTGGAAAAAAGCGGGCTCGAAAGGGCGAAGGGACAGGCCTACATAGCCCCGCTCTTCGCAGGCCTGGCGCAGAAGGCGAGCGGAGCCGGCGCCGAGCCGTTCAGTGCGCTGAGCCGCGAATTCGCCACCAGGGGAGGACTGAACGAGCAGGTTCTTTCCGACTTCGACAAGAAGGGCGGCGTTGCCGCACTTACCGCAGCACTCGACGGGGTGCTCGCCCGCATCGAGGGCAAAGGCTAGAGCATGATGCCGAAAGGTTTAAGCGGTTTTCGGACGACATCCTGTTCTAAAAAGTTGGTGGCGTGCAGGCGCTGATGACGTCGCAAGGTACAGGCCCGACACAGCGGAACCGATGCGGTCGCCGGCTCTCGAAATAATAGGCATCGCCCGGCCCGAGGATACGCCGCTCGTCGTCGACGGTCACCTCAAGCCTTCCCGAGAGTACGATCCCGCCCTCCTCTCCCTCGTGGACAAGCGGAATCTTTCCGGTGTCGGCGCCTGGCTGGTAGCATTCCTTGAGCATTTGCAGGCTGCGCCCGAACAAGTTCTCCCCAACCTGCCTGTAGGAGATGGCGCCCTTGCCGATCTCAACCAGTTCCTCGGCCGCATAGAAGGCCTTCCTTGGACGCTCAGGCTCAAAGGCGAAGAATTCCGCCAGACCGATCGGGATCCCGTCCAGAATTCTCTTCAAAGCCCCGACCGAGGGGTTGGAGGCGTTCGATTCTATCAGCGAAATCGTCGAATTCGGCACTCCCGTACGCTTGGCAAGTTCACGCTGCGAAAGCTTGCGGGCGATACGGAGATGGCGAAGGCGGTTGCCGATATCGACTGACATGGTGCGGTCCGTTTATGTTGTCCAGAATATCGAAAAGACTACCTTCTCGTCTATTTAATTTCAATGACTTGTGCCGACTGAGAAAAGGACTTGTTTGACAAGAAGAAATTGCCATGCTCGGCGGCAATCACAGGAGGCCAGCATGGACCAGATCAGCAAAACCAACGCGCCCGTACTCGATAATTTCTGGATGCCGTTCACCGCGAACCGGCAATTCAAGGCGACGCCGCGCCTTCTGGCGGCCGCGGAGGGCATGTATTACACCGATGTCGATGGAAATCAGGTGCTTGACGGCACCGCCGGGCTCTGGTGCTGCAATGCCGGCCACGGCCGCAGGAAGATCTCCCAGGCGGTCGAGCGGCAGCTTGCGACGCTCGACTATGCCCCGACCTTCCAGATGGGCCATCCGATCGCCTTCGACTTCGCCGCGAAGCTGGCTGCGAACGCGCCAGGCGGCCCGGAAGCCAAGCTCGACAGGGTCTTCTTTACAGGCTCTGGTTCGGAATCGGTCGATACGGCGCTGAAGATCGCCATCGCCTACCAGCGTGCGATCGGCCAGGGCACGCGTACGCGGATCATCGGGCGCGAGAAGGGATATCACGGCGTCGGCTTTGGCGGCATTTCCGTCGGCGGCCTCGTCAACAACCGGCGGGTCTTTCCGCAGATACCGGCCGACCATATGCGCCATACGCTCGACGTCGAGCGCAATGCGTTTTCGAAGGGCCTTCCTGCCCACGGCGTGGAACTGGCCGACGATCTGGAACGCCTGGTGCAACTGCACGGCGCCGAAACCATCGCCGCCGTCATCGTCGAGCCGATGTCGGGATCGGCGGGCGTGGTCCTGCCGCCGAAGGGCTATCTGGAAAAGCTGCGTGCAACCGCCGACAAGCACGGCATCCTGCTGATCTTCGACGAGGTCATCACCGGCTTCGGCCGCCTCGGCACGCCTTTCGCGGTCGATTATTTCGGCGTCGTGCCCGATCTCGTCACCACGGCAAAGGGCCTCACCAACGGTGCAATCCCGATGGGCGCGGTCTTTGCCAGCCGCAAGATCTATGACGGCCTGATGGTCGGCCCGGAAAATGCGATCGAGCTCTTCCATGGCTATACCTATTCCGGCCATCCGGTCGCCTGCGCAGCCGGCCTCGCGACCCTCGAAATCTATGAGGAGGAGGGGCTATTGTCCCGTGCATCCGAGCTTGCCGAATACTGGCAGGAGGGCCTCCATTCGCTGAAAGGCCAGCCTCATGTCGTCGATATCCGCAATCTCGGTCTGGTGGGCGCGGTCGAACTGGCGCCCCGTGACGGGGCACCGGGAACCCGCGGTTACGACATCTTCGTCGACTGCTTCAACAAGGGCCTGCTGATCCGCGTGACCGGCGACATCATCGCGCTCTCGCCACCGCTCATCATCGAGAAAAACCAGATCGACACGATCGTTTCGACCCTCGGCGATGCACTGAAGCGCGCCGCATAGACCTGCATCCGGCGTCCCCCGTCAGCGATCGGACATTTAGTCCATCGCCGACGGAACCATCCGGCCGCCGACGTGGAACTCAGCGCTTCAAGGTCTGCGACGGCAGTTGACCGAAACGCTTCTTATATTCAGCTGAAAATCGCCCGAGATGGGTAAACCCCCATCTGAGCGCGATGTCGGCGACGGCCTGTTTCAGGCCGGATTCGAGCAAATCGCGATGGGCGGCAAGCATCCTGAGTTCATGCAGGTAGGCCATCGGAGTGGTATCCCTGAACTGCCGGAAACCCTGTTGCAAGGTCCGAACGCTGACCTCGGCTGCGGTCGCGATGTCGCTCAGCGAAATCGGCTCGGCGATATGTTCCCGCATGAAGTCAATGGCCCATTTCACATGGCGTGGAGCGGGCGCCGGAGCGGGGAGCGCGAGTGCCTCCGAATAGCGATGGGGACAGGTCTCCAGCAGCAGATAGATCGTCGCGTCGCAGAGCGCGTTCAGAGCCAGCGGCGACTGTCGCAGCGGCCCGTCGCGGTTCAGCCCGCGATGGAGGTTCACGGCCAGTTGCTGCAACACAAGTCCCGAACCGGTCGTCAGGTCGATAATGGGATGAAAATCGGTGTCACCGATGATCGTTCGCTCAAACATATGCGTCAGCTGCCTGTTGATCCTCGCTTGATCGATGAACAGACCGAGATGATGGCGCGGGCCGACTAGGCGGGCACCCGAGGCGCGGCCTGCCCCGAGAATGGTACCGCAACCGGGAACCGAATGGATCTGCTCCTTCCCCGCATGGAAGACGGCGTTTCCCTCCATCGGCAGGAATATGATCACCTTGCCGCTGGGTGCCTCCCGCCTGATCGAGATCGTGCCTTCGTAGGCGCATTCGGCTATGGCCAGATCTTCCGTCGAGACGAAATTGCAGCGGTAGGCGATGGGCGCGTCAGCCTGAGCCGCAGCCTTGATCGGGGAGTTCGGCGTCGACAATATTTCCGAGAGTGCGTCCGGATCCGTCCCGCTGAAGGCCGTCTCCCAAAACGACGGACTCTGCCTCGCCGGATCGTGGAGGAAGCTGCCATTGACGGGGTTATGGGAACGACCGGACATTCATGACCTCGAAGACAATGCCCATCGGTGATAAGCGATTTGCGCAATCAATTCTCTTCATTTAGCGCCGTCGGATGAGGTTTCAGCCGTAGCGATTGATTGCGAGATCCCGAGCGTCGATCTCAGGCGTGCGGCCGCCGACCAGATAGCTGATCAACCGCGCCGAACCGGTGCTCATCGTCCAGCCGAGCGTACCGTGGCCGGTATTGAGGAAGAGGCCGATGATCTTTGTCGGACCGATGACCGGCGTGCCATCCGGCGTCATCGGGCGCAGGCCGGACCAGAAGGACGCTTTGGAAACATCGCCGCCGGGGAAAAGGTCGGTCACGGAATGCTCCAGCGTGCTGCGGCGGGCCAGGCCGAGATCGTTGGTATAGCCTGAGATTTCAGCCATGCCGCCGACCCGGATCCGGTCGCCGAGCCGGGTGATCGCAATCTTGTAAGTCTCGTCCATGACGGTTGATTCCGGTGCGCGCGACGCGTCAGTGATCGGGATAGTGAGCGAGTAACCCTTGACGGGATAGACCGGCAGGCTGATGCCGAAGGGCTTGAGCAGCAGCGGCGAATAGCTTCCGAGCGCAACCACCACCGCATCCGCACTCATCCGTTCACGATCGGTGATAACGCCGCGCACGCGGCCGACCTCGACATCCAGTGCTTTGATCGTCGTCCCGTAAACGAATCGGACACCAAGCGCTTCGGCCTTCGCGGCCAGCGCATTGGTGAATTTGAAGCAGTCACCGGTCTCGTCCTTCGGCGTCAGCAGGCCGCCGACGATCTTGTCGCGCACGTGCTTCAATGCCGGTTCGAAGCGGATGCAGCCGTCCCGGTCCAGCACTTCATAGGGAATGCCGTCGGCGGCCAGCGCCTTGACATCCTTTGCCGAGGCATCAAGCTGCCGCTGCGTGCGGAACAGTTGCAGGGTTCCCTGCATGCGTTCGTCATAGGCGATGCCGGTTTCTGCGCGAAGCTCGGCCAGTGCGATGCGGCTGTAATCTGCAAGGCGCAGCATGCGGCTCTTGTTGATCGCATAGCGCTCGGAGGTGCAGTTCGACAACATCCTTGCCATCCAGGAGAGCATGGCCATGTCGAGTTTCGGGCGCAGGACGAGCGGCGCATGTTTCATGAACAGCCACTTGATGGCCTTGGCAGGAATGCCGGGCGCTGCCCATGGCGAGCAATAGCCGAAAGAGACTTCGCCGGCATTGGCAAAGCTCGTCTCCAGCGCCGGACCTTTCTGCCGGTCGACGACCGTGACCTCATGGCCTGATTTAGCCAACTGATAAGCGGATGTGATGCCGACAATGCCGGCCCCCAGAACGATGACTTTCATGATCTTCCCAATGATGCAGCCGGCGGGCTCTCAGCGATATTGCCGGTGATAACGATCGCCCAAACCGGTTAGAATTTCGTAAGATACAGTGCCGGCGTCGCCGGCGATGTCCTCGAGCGTCTGCCTGGGGCCGAGCACTTCGACAAGGCTGCCGAGGCTCAGCGCGCCTTCCGGCAATGCCGATATGTCGACGGTCGTGCTGTCCATCGACACGCGGCCGACGATTGGCAGGCGGATACCGTTGAAATAGACGGCGCCGCGATCGCTGAGGCTGCGCGGCAGGCCGTCGGCGTAGCCCGCGGCAATGGTGGCGAGACGCATTTCCCCTCGCGTGACATGCGCGCCGCCATAACCGACCTTGGCGCCGGATGGTACAGTGCGCGTCTGCACGACGGCGACATCAAGTCTGACGACCGGTTCCATCGGGTTCTCGACGCTGGAGTTCGGAGCGCCACCATAAAGGGCGATGCCGGGGCGAGCGAGCACGTCGTGACAGGCCCGGCCCAGGAACACGCCGCCGGAATTGGCGAAGGAGATATCGTAGCCGGGAAATTCGTCGGCAATGCGCGACATTTCGGCAAATTGCTCGCCGTTCTGCTCGCTCCCCACGTCGTCGGCTGAAGCCAGATGGCTCATGATGAACAGGATTTCGACGTTGCTGGCTTCGCCAAGGGCCACCGCCAACTCGGTTCGCTCCTCCTCGGGAAAACCGAGCCGCGACATGCCGGTGTCGAATTGCAGCACGGCAGGCAGGCAGCGCTTCAGCATGCGCGCTGCCGTCGCCCATTGCCGCCACTGGGCCAGCGAGTTGAGAACCGGGACGATGCCCATCTCGGCGCAGGCGATCTCGTTGCCCGGCTGCAAGCCGTTCAGCACGAAAATCTGGGCGTCGCGCGCAAGGGCCGGCCGCAACCTGACGGCCTCGACGAACTGGGCGACGAAGAAGTGTCTGCAGCCGTGATCATAGAGTGTTTGGGCGACCCGTTCGGCGCCGAGGCCGTAGGCGTCGGCCTTGACAACGGCCCCCGAGCGAACCGGCGCCAGCACCGATACGAGCTTACGGTAGTTACGGCCGAGCGCTGCCAGATCGATTGTCAGATAGCCCGTCGCACCCTGCATGGCCGGGACGGTGCGGGTGCGGGTGCGGGAAACCAAAATGTCGCTATCCATATCGACCCTTATCCATTTGCCACCCAGAGTCTATGAAATAATGAGCGAAATTGCTCATCATTTCGTCGCATGATCTTGCACACTTTATCTATTATCCGCATAATCAGCGAAAAATTGGAATGATCAATCATGTCCGCCCTCGACGCTACCGATCGCAATATTCTGAGACTGTTGCGCCTCGATGCCCGCATGAGCAATGCCAAGCTCGCAGCAGAGATCGGCCTTTCTCCATCGGCCTGCCTCCGGCGCATCAAGATCATGGAAAAATCAGCCGTGATCCGCGGCTATACGGCGCTGGTGGACACCGGCAATGCGGATGAGATGATCGCCGTGATCATCAACATCACCCTCGAACGGCAGACGGAGGACCATCTCGACCGCTTCGAGGCGGCGGTCCGCCGGCATCCTGAGATCCGCGAATGCTTTCTGATGACGGGCGGTTCCGACTATCTCCTGCGCGTGGAGGTCGCCAGTCCGGGCGAATTCGAGCGGATCCACAAGGAAATACTATCGACCCTGCCGGGCGTTCTCAGAATTCATTCCAGTTTCTCGATCCGCAATGTTCTGGCGACGCGCACGAGGGGCAGGCGGTGAATCACACCGCGCAGGTCGAAATGCACAACGCACCTCCCTCTCCTTATTACTCAACGGTTTCAGGCGGAAGAGGAATAGCGGCCACCGTGCCTTTCCCGGTACGCGTGTTCTCGAGAGCCGGCATGACCCAATTTATCGTATCCCATAGAAGGCGACCCGATTGACGCCGCAATGCGGCAAGGGCACTGACCTTCACCGCAAACGTGGCACGCCCATTCAAAGGCATGAGCCTTGTCGGAACAATCGGCCGCATCATCGGTTCGGGAGAGCGCTTAACCGGGGAGGCTTTCATGCGTGCGGCTCTGATTGCTGCCATATTCTCGCTGTCGTGCCTGCCTGACACCGCAAAGGCGTCGGAGACAGGGTTTTTGCGATCCTTGACAGGCGATTGGCACGGGACCGGGATGGTGCTCACCAAGATCGGCGGCACAAACCTCTATGTCTCCTGTTCGCTCCGATCCGACGCCAGTGAATCCGCTGTGTCGATGAACGGGAAATGTCGCGGCCTTGCGGTTTTCACAAGAGCTTTCTCGGCCAATGTAAAGGTATTGGGACAGCGTTACACCGGCAGCTACATCGGACCATCGGGACAGCCATCCAAACTGGTGGGCAGCAGGCAGGGCGACGCGCTCAATCTCCGCGTGACCTGGGCTCGCGTGGTCAATGGCGACCGGAACGCAATATTGATGATCGAAAAAATCGGGCAGGATAGGCTCCGACTGCAGACGGTCGATCGAGACCCGGCGTCAGGCCAATCGGTAGTAACGAGCCGCATCGATCTGCAACGTCCTACTTCAGCGGGAAGATAGGGAGGCAGTCGGGAGTATTGGCGTGGTCAGCTTCAACCCGCTCATGCTTCCCGGCATATCTGCTCGAATGATATCCCTGTCTGGACTTTACCTTCCGCCTCCAGGTTCCCCGGTTGAGAAGACAACTTCGAAGACGAGCCCTTCGGGCCTGTAGTCCGACCTGGATTGCGCCCGCGCCTTGGAGGAAAAGGCCCGCTCTATAAGGACGGAGCCGAAGCCTCTTTTCGTCGGCATCGACACCGCCGGCCCGCCGGTTTCCGTCCAGACGAGAAGGACGCGCCCATCATCGTGCCTCCACTCGATGGCGACGGTTCCCTGCTCGCCTCCGAGGCTCCCGTACTTCGTCGCATTGGTCGCCAACTCGTGGAGCACGAGTGAAAGCGGCAGGGCGATGTCGGCGGGAAGAACCACGTCGGGGCCAGCGAGACGAATGCGTTCCTCCGAGGCGATGTGCGCCCGCAAGGCGGCGGAGATGATCTCCCGGATGGGCGCGGCCGATCCCTCCCGCGAGAGGATCAGATCATATGTGCCGGCGAGCGCCGCCAGCCTGTCGGCAAAGGAATTGTAGCTTTCCGGATTGGCGCGCGAGAAGGTCTGCCGGGCGATCGCCTGAACGAGGGTGAAGCCATTCTTGACCCGGTGCGCCATTTCGCGGACGAGCAGGGTTCGCTCCTCCTCGGCCTGCTCGTTCTGGCGTCTGCGCTCGTCGAGTTCGTCGAGCAGCCGATCGAAGGTAGCGCCGACGACTTCCAGCTCGTCCGGCCCCGTCATGCCGGTGCGCGCCGTCGTCTGGCCGCTGCGCCACTTCTCCATCACCTCTGCTATCCTGGAGATCGGCAGGAGGATGAAGCGGTTGCCGATGAAGATCGCGGCGAGGAAGGCGAAAAGCGCGCCGCCGATGATGGCGAGCGTATTCATCAGCGTCGCCCGGTTGATCGGCGCAAAAGCCTCCGGTTTCGAGAAGCCGGCACTGACATAGAGGGGACTGGCAGGCAGGGCTATCGGGCGATAGCCGAGAACGCTCGTTGTTCCATCCTTGCCTGTAATCTCGACCACGTCGGGCTGCTCGGCATGGACCAGGCGCTGGTATTCCTCGGATATGACAGTGCCGACGAACTGCTCCGGAAGGGGAACGTGCGCGACAACGGTTCCCTTGCCGTCGGCTATGGTCACCTCGTTACCGGGCGCGACGCCACGCTCGGTGATGCGGTTCTGCAGCCAGTCCACCCGGATCCCGCTGACGATGACGGCCTTGACGGTCTCGCCTTCCATCAAAGGCATCGCAAGCGGCAGGACGGGGCGGTCGGTTAGGCGGCTCTGCGTGTAGGTCCCGACGGAAAAGTCTTTGGTTTCCAGCGTCTGCTGGAAGTAATCGCGATCGGAGAATACCACGCCGTCCGGAAAGGCCATGCTGCCGCAGACGGGCCGTCCATCAAGGCCGACGACGAAGATGGTGCGAATGTTCGGAATGCTTTCGGCGACCGACTTGAGCGCCTCGTTGCAAGCCTGGACATCGAGGTGGCGGACCGAAGGCATGGCGGACACGGACACCAGAAGGGCGTGCAGCCCCTCCACGATCCGTTCTACTTCCGAGGATGCTTGTCTGGCCGCCTCCGCCGCGGATGCGCGCATCTCTTCGTTGCGCTGATTGCGAAGCGCGACTTCGTTGTAGGCGAGCATCGCAACCACCGGCGCGAGCGCCGCGACCGCAACTGCAACCAGCTTGAGTCTCATCCTGTTCCCTCTCGGACAAGGGTTCGTAGCACGATCTGGCCGAGATCACGCGGGCTAACTTGTTTACAAAATATCAACGCACGAATCCGGCCGTCGGCGCGCAAGCCTTGCCGACCTTTCGATCGCGGCTAGATAATCCAAGGATGATTGATGCCAAAAGCATGCCTTCCGAAGGTTCTGCAGCCGGGTCTTGCTCGTCGCGGCCGCTGACTGGCGCGATGGCGGATGAGGTCGAACGTCTTTTGTCCGGCCGAACCCGTGATATCAGGCTGTCAGGAGATCTGCGCCGCCGATTCGACGAAAAGTCATGGCGACAGACGGCGAAGGTCATCCGTTCCTGGATGATCTGGGTGGCATTCGTCGATGTTCTGACGCTGGCGCTGAACGCTATTCTGCTTCCTCACCCAGTCGTCCTGTCGATGGTCGCTCCCGCCTGCCTTTTGCCGCCGGCGGCAGTATTTATGGCGATCGTTTGGAGCAAGCCGCGCGCCGCAACGGTTCAGCGAGCGTCGCTGCTTGCGGGAATGTCTCTCATTCTTCTCTCGGTGGCACTCGTCGGCGTTTTTGCCGGAGGGGAGTTTTACGAACGGCATTTGAACATCATGCTGTTCGTCGCAACGAGTGCAATCACCATCTTCAGCGTGCCGCTGGCGTGGACAATCGCGATCGCCTGTTATGCCGTCTGCCTTTATTTTATCCTTCAATGGCATAACCCGATCTTGGAAGCGGGCAGCGTCGTCGCCGCGACGCTGTTCTTTTCCTGCGGTATTATCGCGACCGTGGTTGCCCGGCGGACGATGAACATCCTGGCGCAAAAGACATTTCTGCTGGATTGCAGGGATCGGCGCCGGGTCGCGGAGCTTGCCGATGCAAATGCAAGGTTGGAGCGGCTGGCCAGAACCGATCCGCTGACGGGAATTGCCAATCGCCGCTGGATGATGGAAACGCTCGAGGGTCTGTGGCGCGACGGTCGTGAAACCGGCGTCGTCGCAGCCATGCTCATGTGCGACATTGATCACTTCAAGGCGCTCAATGATAAGCTCGGCCATGGCGAGGGCGACCGCTGCCTCGTCAAGGTTGCCGGCATCATCCAGAGCTGCGTGCGAGCCGATCGCGACCTCGTCTCGCGCCATGGCGGCGAGGAATTTTTAATCGTGCTTCCGGATGCCGAAGAAGAAGAGGCAGTCGGGGTTGCAAAGCGAATACGCGAGAGCGTGGAAGCCGCCGCCCTTCCAAACCCCTCCTCCGGTGTCGGCCCTTCCGTGACGATCAGCGTCGGAGTAGCCTTGAAATCGGCTCTCGATACCGACATTTCACTGACCAACCTCCAGCACCAGGCCGACATGGCGCTTTATCGCGCTAAGGAGGCGGGACGCAACCAGGTCTGCGTCTTTCGTCGGCCGCAACAGGCTGCGCTATCCGCCGCCGAGCAGATCGCCGCCCGACGCTAGAACGGGAATCCCAGTGGCCAACGGCTGATCGACGTCATCGGATCACCAGGATTGCAACCATGGCGACTGCCGAGGCGAGGCCCGCGGCGTTGAGCCCGAACATCAGATATTCCGCCGCTTTTTGTCGGGGATGACCGGGCTCCACGTTTCCGAAGACGGCCGTCAACCCGCCTGCGATCCAGCTCGCCAATGTCAGGGCACCGAGAAGAAGCGCCCACTGCGTTGCTGTATCCATGTCCTGCTCCAATGCGGATACACGCCAGGCAGGGAAATGCTGCTGCGCGGGTTGATCACGCGGGGTCCGTTTTTGTTTCCCGGCGGTAACGCACTTTGTTGTGAGCACCCTTAGGCAGCAGGCTTGAGAGATTGAGCGACGAAGACTTGACGTCCACCTAATGTCTACATAATGTCTTCAAAAGAAATTATATAGACGAGCAACATTATGAATGCCATCGCCGCCCCGGACCGTAAATCCAGCCTCGAACTCGCCTTGCGCAGACGCATCCTGACGATGGAACTGCCTCCCGGTGCGGTGCTTGATGAAGTGGCCCTGAGCGAAGAGTTCGGGCTGTCGCGACCGCCGGTGCGCGAGCTGATGCGGCAGATGGCTGGCGAAGGTTATATCGAGCTTGAGACGAACCGCGCCGCGCGCGTCAGCTCGATGAGCTACCACTCCCTGCGCGACTTCTTCCTGCTTGCGCCGATGATCTACATTACCGCCAACAAGCTTGCGGCGGAAAACCGGACGAAAGCAGAACTCGAGATTCTCAAAAACACACAGCGCGCCTTCCGCAAGGCGGTCGACGACTGCGATGTCGAGGGCCGGGTGTTCTTCAATGACCAGTTCCACCGGCAAGTCGGCGAGATGGCTCACAATGTCTACGTGGTCCCAAGCCTGCGCCGCCTGCAGATCGACCATGCTCGCATCGGAAAGATCTTCTACAAGCATCCAAATACGCCACGCATGCAGGAAGAACTCGAACTGGCGACGGATCAGCACGACGAGATGATCGAGGCCATTGAGCGGCGCGACGCCGAAGCCTCCGGGGAATTGGCGCGGCTTCACCTCGAACTGTCCCGGCGGAACATGGCCATGTACGCGGCCCCTGAGGGAATGGAAGCGCCGACCCTCTAGGCCGACCAAGATCAATACACGCAGCTCAAGACAACCTAGCTCGAACTTTCGGCCTAACGCAACGGGATTTCACTCCATGACAGCCTTTCCGTTTCCAGGACTCAATCTCGCAATCACCACCCCGTTCGACGATGCCGGCCGCATCGACTACGGGCGGCTCGAAGTCAATGTCGAGCGCTATCTCGCGGCCGGGGTCCGCAGCTTTCTGTTCAGCTCCGGGACCGGAATGCACGTCTATCTCTCCAAGCAAGAATCCGAGGAACTGATCGCCCGTGGCGTGAAACTCGTCAGCGGCCGTGCGAAGGTGATTGCCCAGACCTCGGCGCTGCTGGTGGAAGACGTCGTGGAGCGGACCGCCTGGGCGCGTGATGCCGGGGCCGAAGGCGTCATGGTGCTTCCGCCCTTCTTCGAAGGGCCGACCGACGACCAGGGCATTCTCGATTTCTACGCCGAAGTTGCTAAGGCCGGCCTACCCGTCATTGGTTACAATGTGCCGCAGGCGGTTGGCGTCGCGATCACGCCGGAACTCCTCAATAGGCTGAATGAAATTCCAGGCTTCTGCGCCGTCAAGGACAGCAGCGGAGACCTAGGGAAACAGGCGGCACTCATCCGCACCGGCCGTTTCGTCATGAACGGCGCTGACCCCCTCGTTCCCTATGCACTCTATGCCGGCTGCGACGGTTTGATCTGGGGCGGAGCGAACTTTGCGCCGCGCACTTCTGTCGCCCTCGTCGAGGCGGCAGCACAGTGCAAATGGGATGAGGTGCGCGCGCTCTGGAAAATCCTGGAGCCGTCGATGGGGCTGATCTGGGAAGGCGATTACGTGCAATCCGTCTATGTAGCCGCCGAGCTCATCGGCTACGGCGCCGGCGCGCCGAGAAAGCCGCTGCGGGCGCTCGATCCGGAAAAGCTTCCAGCCCTCCGGCGCTCCCTGGAAATGCTCATGGAGCGAGAAGCGATTTGACCGAGACCATGGCCGCCAAGAACATCTTCGTCGCATCGAAGTTTCCGAAACGCGCCGGCGTTTCTGGCTGGGTGGCCACACTTCCGCCACGCACGCCTCGACCCGCATTGGGCGAAGCGATCAGCGTCGACGTCGCGATCATCGGTGGTGGTTTTGCCGGCCTATCCGCGGCCCACCGGATCTCGCGGCTCGACCCGGCCGCCCGGGTGGCCGTTCTCGAAGCGGGCATTGTCGGCGAGGGACCGGCGGGAGCCAATTCGGGCTTCATCATCGACCTTCCGCACGAGGTTTCCTCGGCCGATTTCAGCGGCGAGTCCGAAGGCAAGTTCCGCGACTCCGTGCTCTTGCAGCGTTCGGCGATCGCTTTGGCGACTGAGCTGGCCGCTGAGAACGGCTGGGGAAAGGCGCTGTTCGATCCGTGCGGCCGCTACAGCGTCGCGATGAGCACGGAAGGCGATAAGCATCTCGAGACCTATTCGATGCAGCTTTCCAGGATGGGCGAAGCGCATCGCCTGCTGAAGGCAGCGGAAATCGAAGCAGTGACGGGTTCGAAGGCCTTCACATCAGGTCTATACTCGCCGGGCACGATCATCATCCAGCCGGCCGCCTATATCGGAGCGGTGGCCGATTGTCTGAAGGAGCCGGTGAAGCTTTTCGAGCAGACGCCGGCTCTCTCCTTCGAGCGCTCCGGCGACGGCTGGCTGGTGAAGACACCAAAGGGAAGCGTGCAGGCGGGGAAGATCATCCTGGCCAATAATGGCCATGCGGAGAGCTTCGGCTTCTTCCGCGGGCGCCTGCTCCATGTCTTCACCTACGCATCTCTGACGGAGGAATTCGATCCGGCAAGGCTCGGCGGCGACCGGAAATGGGCGGCGACTCCGGCGCTGCCGATGGGAACGACCGTTCGGCGCATCAACACCGACGGCGGCGACCGGATCCTGGTGCGCTCGCGCTACAGCTACAATCCGAGCATCGAAATCAGCAATGCCGCCATCCAGAGCGCCGGCCGCCTGCACGACGGCAAATTCTCCCACCGTTTCCCGACGCTTGCCGGCGTCGGCATGCAGTATCGCTGGGCAGGCGCGATGGCGCTGACACGCAACCATGTACCGGCCTTCGGGGAAATCGAACGGGGTGTTTTCGCAGCCTGCGGCTGCAACGGCCTCGGGGCGTCGAACTCGACCGCCGCCGGCATCGCCGCGGCCGAACGCGTGCTTGGGCATCAATCTGAACTCGGTCGCGTCTTTAGCCGACTGGCCGAACCGGTTTCGCTGCCGCCGCGGCCGCTGACGACGATCGGCGCCAGGGTTCATCTGGCCTATCGCGAATGGCGTGCGGGAGCGGAATGACAGCGTGCCGGCGCCACACCGCTAAAACGTAAGCTGTACCTTACAGGCGGCACTGCGGTCACCAGCAAGAACGAAAGCTGCCATGGCCTGTTCGAGCGGCAGGCTGTGGCTGATGATCGGCCGTATGTCGATCGTGCGGCTCGCGATCAGGTCGACCGCGGTGGCGAATTCCTCGTGGAAGCGCTGCGTGCCGTGGATGTGAAGCTCCTTGCCGACAATGGCATTGAGAGGAATCGGAATCTCTCCCGTTACGCCGACCTGCACGATCGTGCCGCGCGGCCTGATGGCGGCGATGGCGCTGCGGATCGCCGGGGCGGCGGCGGAGCATTCGAAAACGAGATCGAAATAGCCCTTCCCCGCCTCGAATTCCCCAAGCGCTGCGGCATCCCGGGAAACGTTGATCGTCCGGCTGGCACCCATCGCCTTGGCCCTCTCCAGCGCCGCGTCCGCCAGATCGGTCACCACGATCTCGGCTGCACCGTGATAAGCGGCAACGGCGACCATCAAGGCGCCGATCGGGCCGGCTCCGGTGACGAGGACACGTTTGCCGGTGATATTGCCGGCGCGCGATGCGGCGTGCAGGCAGACCGAGAGGGGCTCGCTGCAGGCCGCTTCCGCGGCGGTCGTCGCGGCCCCCACGTCGAAGCACTGCCTGGCCGGCACCACCAGCCACTCGCGGAACATGCCCTGCTCATGCGGCAATCGCATCGCGCTACCCATGAAGCGCATTTCAAGGCAGTGGATCGGCAAGCCCTGCTGGCAATACTCGCAATGTCCGCAAGGCTGGCTCGGATTGACCGCCACCAGCGTGCCGGCCTTGAGATCGACGCCCTCGCCTGCCTGGCTCACGGTTCCCGAGGCCTCGTGGCCCGGTATGATCGGCTCGCGAACCCTGACAGGTCCGAAGCCGCCATCCTGATAATAATGCAGATCGGAGCCGCAGATGCCTGCGGCGGCCATTTTGAGAAGCACCTCGCCTGAACCGGGGACCGGAACGGTGTCGGTTTCTATCCTGAGATCGCCCTTTTGGTAAAGCCGTGCCAGACGTGTCTGCATTGTATCCCTCCTATCTCAGCAGCCCGAGCTGCTCCGGCAGCCAAAGCGATACCGAGGGCACGAAGGTGATCAGGATCAGCGCCAGGAAAAGCGGCACCAGCCAGGGCAGGATCGCCATCGTCGTGCGTTCGACCGAGAGTTTCGCGACCCTCGACAGCACGAAAAGCACCATGCCGAGCGGCGGGTGTAGCAGGCCGATCATCAGGTTCAGCGTCATGATCAGGCCGAATTGAACCGGATCGATGTCGAACTTCGCGACGATCGGCAGCAGGATCGGCACGAGGATTGTGATCGCCGCGATCGTATCCAGGAAGCAGCCGACGAAGAGCATCAGCAGGTTCACGAGGATCAGGAACACCCATTTATTGTCGGTGATCGACAGTATCGCATCGGACAACAGTGCTGCGGCCTGGCTCACCGTCAGCAGCCATGCGAAGACCGAGGCCGCGGTAACGATGAAGAGAACGGATGCCGTCGTCTCGATCGTATCGAAGCTTGCCTTGGCAAGCGTCGAGAACGTCATCGTGCGGTAGCGCACAAGGCCGAGAAATAACGACCAGAGGACGGCTGCGACGGCGGCCTCCGTCGGCGTGAACCAGCCCATCGTCATGCCGCCGATCAGAATGACCGGGGTCATCAGCGCCATGACGGCGGAAAAGCGGAAATGCCAGTCGAGCGCCAGAAGCACGAGAAGAGCAATGCCCGCCGCCGCGTTCATCGATAGCCCGGCGCGCATCATCAAATAGATTGTTACAGGCACCAGCAGGACGACGACGATTTCCATTCCGGCCGACAGCAGCTCGCGCATATTAAACGGCGCGTCCGAGCCCCATCGCTTCCAATAGGCAAAGGCGGCGACGGTGATCATCATCAGCAACGTCATGACAATGCCGGGCAGGATGCCGGCCATGAAAAGTGCGCCGATCGAGACGTTCGCCATCATGCCGTAAATCACGAAAGGCAGCGACGGCGGGAAGATCGGCCCGAGCGTTGCCGACGCCGCCGTCACGCCAACCGCGGCCTCGACCGGATAGCCGTGGTCCTTCATCGCCTTGATCTCGATCGTGCCGATACCGGCCGCATCGGCAAGTGCGGTGCCCGACATGCCGGAGAAGATGACGGAACCAATGATATTGACCTGCGCCAGCCCGCCCTTCATCCAACCGACGAGCGCAACCGCAAAGGAATAGATGCGGCCTGTGACACCCGCCGAATTCATCAGGTTGCCCGCCAGAATGAAGAACGGCACGGCGAGCAGGGGGAAGCTCTCGACACCGGCGATCATGCGCTGGGCGACGATGATGTCGGGGGCAACGCCGTAGAGAACGATGTAAAGCACGGACGCGACAGCCATCGAGATTGCGACCGGCACCCCGATCAGCATCAGCACCAGAAACGAGCCAAGAAGCAGCAGCATCGGATCAATCCTCGACGGTCTGGAATTCTTCCGGGCGCTCCAGAACGGAGTAGCCGCGGCGCATATTGGCGATGAAGACGATGACCGCGCGGATCAGCATCAGCACGAAGGCGACGAGAACGGAGTAGAAGACGATGTTGCGCGGCAGCTCGACAGTGACCATTTGCTCGTCGGCGACGATATCGACATAGCGCCACATCAGGTGGCAGCCATAGGCGAAAAAGCCGATGCGAACGATGTCGACGACGGTCGCCAGCACGCGGGCAAGGCCTGCCGGCATATAGTGATAGAACACGTCCACCTGGATATGCCGCGAGGTGCGCACGCACATGACGGCGCCCAGAAAGACGACGCCGATCAGGCAGTTGATCGCGATCTCCTCGGTCCATGCATAGCTGTCGTTCAGCACATAGCGCGTGAAGAACTGCAGGAAGACACAACCCGCCATCAGCCAGAAGACCATCAGCGTGATCCAGTCTTCGATGGCGTAGTCCGACATGTTTGCGGTCGGCGCGTGGCCTTCGAATTCGTGACCGATTTCCTCGGCCGTGATTTGCGTGCGTATTTCTTGCGACATGATCGGCCTTGTTCCGGTTGGGGAAGACGGGCGCGGCGGCTAACGCCGCGCCCTGGCTTTACTGGATCGCGCGGATTGCTTCCCAATCGGCTTTCTCGTAGCCGAAGTCCTCGAACTTGACCTTTTCCATCACGGCCTTCTCGAAATCGCCCTTATCGACCTCGGCAACGTTCAGCCCCTTTTCCCTAAAAGTCGCAATCAGGCTGTTTTCCTTGCCGGCGATCGTCTTGCTCGTGCGCTCGGCGGCTTCCTGCATGACGTCGCCGAAGATCTTTTTGTCTTCGTCGGACAGGCTCGCCCACCGCGTCTTCGAGATCACGGTGTTGAGGTGATCGACGATGTGTCCGGTGAGGATGATGTTCTTCTGGACTTCGTAGAACTTCTTCGCCTCGATTGTCGTCAGCGGGTTTTCCTGTGCCTCGACCGTGCCGTTCTGCAAAGCGAGATAGACTTCGGCAAAAGCGATCGGCGTGGTGTTGGCGCCGCAAGCCCGCGGCATGGCGAGATAGGCCGGAACGTCGGGCACCCGGATCTTCAATCCCTGCATATCGGCGCATTTGGCGATCGGCTTGTTCGCAGTTGTGTGGCGCGTGCCGTAATAGCTGACGGCGGCAATGTGGTTGCCGGTTTTATCCTCATAGCCTTTGGCAAGGCGTTTGAAGACATCGCTCTTGGTGTAGGCGATCAGATGATCGGGACCGCGAAAAATATAGGGGAAGTAGGTGACGCCGATCGGCTTGTAGTCGCGTGCGGCAAAGCTCGATCCCGAGATGATGATGTCGACCGTGCCGAGCTTGAGGCCCTGGTTGATATCGGCTTCCTTGCCGAGCTGCGAGGCCGGATAAACCTCGATCTTGTAGCGCCCGTCGGTTCGCTTGTTGATCTCTTCCGCGGCCCAAACGGAATCCGTGTGGAAGGGCTCGGACGTTTCATAGACATGCGCCCATTTCAGCACTGTCTCAGCATGCGCGACCGCCGTCGTCGCCATGATCGCGGCTGCGGTGCAAAGTATCGTTGTCAGTCTGCTCTTCATCGCTCTCTCCTCCGAGCTCAGTTAAGTCTCAAGTCTTGGTCGTTCCTTTCGCAGGCCGCTTGCTGCGGCCGCGCTCTTCCTCTCCCGAAAACTCTTCCCCGAAGCTCTCGGAAAACCTCTTCTGTGACATGGTGAGATGGGCGCGCATGGCCGTTTTGGCGCCCGTGGCATCGCCGGCGGCGATCGCGTCGCGAATGGTCCGATGTTCGTCGACGGCGCTGCGCCATGTTCCCGGCCCCTCGAAGTGGCTGGCGAGCTTGGCGAAATAAGGCGTCATCCGCATGTCGAACATCTCGCCGGTTACCCGGATCAGCGTCGCATTGCCGACGATCGCGGCAATGCCGGTGTGGAAGGCGCGATCGGCGGCAAGCACCGTGCTCGCATCATTGACGCCGCCGCTCATACGCGTCAGCGCTTCATCGAGCAGGGCGATATCGTCCGGCTTGGCGCAGCCTGCAGCTTCCTCGGCAATCGCGCATTCGATGATGGCGCGCGCCTGCAGCAGCTCGAAAGGCCCCTCCACCGGCTCGCGCTCGCTCCCCGCCACAGTCGCGGCATGCTGGCGCACCACATAGATGCCGGATCCCATACGGATGTTGACGAGGCCTTCGACCTCCAGGACGATCAGCGCTTCGCGGACGGTCGGGCGTGACACCGACAGCTGTTCCGCCAGGTCACGTTCGGCCGGCAACCGCTGACCGACGGCAAGCTCGCCGCTTACGATCATCAATCGAATCTGATCGGCCACCTGCCTATAGAGGCGGCGTGATTCAACAGGCGAAAACATCTTGGGCCTCCTCGGCGCGCTTCTCCTCAAGCACGCATCTGGTCAACTGGCCTGACCAATTGGCGCATAGGTATCATCGCTGGGGTTGTGCGTCAATCCGTCGCATAAACGTTAAACAGGAAAACCACAGATGGGAACCTTCATGATTTCCAAGGGTCGCGGGCTATAGGGAGAATGCGACGATCGAACAGGATCTGCCGGGGAAGTGACGCCAGACAGGCCGACTATCTGGGAGATGATCGGCCAATGGCGGATAGTGGGGCGATGGCTGATCCCGTCCTCTTGTACCAGGAACGTCATGGCGGCTTCGAGCGACGCTCGCAGATCATTGCCACACCCCGGGTGGAATAGATGGGAGGCTCGCCTCGGTTTCAGAGCCCTACCGAGGAGCTATATCCCGGCATACCATTCGTAGCCGCGATCCTCCCAGAATCCGCCATTGCCGCCGTAAAGCCGACCGAGATCCGCGACCGCTTCGATGCGGGTCAGATACTTCGCCTGCTTGTAACCGAGCTGCCGCTCGACTCTGAGCCTCAGCGGCGCTCCATGCGCCACTTCCAGGTCGCGGCCGTTCATCGAATAAGCAAGGATCGTCTGCGGGTGGAAGGCATCGACCAGATCGATACTCTCATAATACCAGCCGGTGCCATCAAGCGACTTTTCGTATTCGTCGGCGCAGTGGAACACGATATAGCGCGCCTCGGGCTTCAGCCCGACCGATTGCAGCAAGGCGCCAAGCGGCAGACCAGTCCATTTGCCGATCGCACTCCAGCCTTCGACGCAGTCGTGGCGGGTGATCTGGGTGTGCGACGGCATCGCCTTCAACTGGGCGAGCGACAGCTGAGCCGGTTTTTCCACCAGTCCGCCGATATCAAGTCTCCAGGTCGAAAACTGCTGGCTCATCCAGTCGAGATATTGCGGGTTGTCAGGCATGCTGGTGCCGTTCGAGCGAAAGACCGGCGAGAGATCCGCCTCGCTGAATTCACGCGCCAGCGCGTTGTCGCCTTGCAGGAAGCGCTGCGCCTTCATGCTGAACCCCTCAGCGATCTTCAGGACCGATTTCGTCCGGTCGCTTTCGACCAATGCGTCGCAGCCGCTCAATCCCAGCGCGGAGGCAGTCAGGGTCGAACCGATCAGGAAGCGGCGGCGGGTGATGAGGCGGCTCATTGTTCATCTCCCTGTTCGATGGCGAAATAACCGGTGATCATCGAACGCAGATTGTTGAAGACACCCGACAGGATCACCATGGCGACATGCACCAAGACGAAGGCGACGAGCGAGAAGGCAGTGAGAAAATGCAGTGTGCGGGCCGATTGCCGCCCACCGAAGATATCGAGCAGCCAGGGCGCCACGGCATCGAAGCCCGGCGACATGGTCAACCCCGTCGCAACCATCAACGGCAGCAACAGGAAGATCACCAGGAGATAGGTCAGCTTCTGTAGCGTGTTGTAGTGGCGTGCCTCGGCTCCTTTGGGAAAGCGCAGCCGGGCATGGTTGACGACCTCATGGCCGAGATGCGTGAGTGTCAGCTCCGCGCCGGCCGGGGCGAGATCCCGGCCGAAATGCCGGCTGACCAACCCATAGGCGAGATAGACGAGACCGTTGAGGACGAACAACCAGGCAAAAAAGAAATGCCAGTGCCGACCGGTCGACAGATCCTGATAGCTTGGAAGGGTAAGCCAGCTTGGAAAACCCCTCGCCGTCGCCTCGCCGTCGACATTCGAAAGACCGAGCATGCCTGTCGTATCGAAGGTGAACGAACCGACATGCGTCAGCCCCTTCACCTGACTGCCGTCTTCGGTAGCTTCCATGGAGATGAAGGACGGGTCGTTGTCGGCGCCATACTGGCCCCAATAGAGCGCCGGATGTGCATTGAATATCTGCAGGCCGCTGAACAGCAGCACCGTGAGGCACAGCACGTTCACCCAATGCGAAAGGCGCACAGTAAGGCTGTGGCGGTAGATGAGCGTGCGGCCGGTTTGCGTGCCGGCATCGATCGTCGCCATGACTGTTCTCCGGATGAATGGACATTTCGGGACAAGAAGACGGGGCCGCCTACAAATACATAATTCAAAGTGCGACAGCGTCCTTTGCGTCTCTAAAAAGACGCGCGGCGCTGTAGAAAGTTTCAGCAGCCGCGCAGATGCGAAACGCCTACTTCATCGCATCGCAGGTCTTCATCATGTCGGTCTTTTTCATCGCGTCCTTTTCCATGCCGGCCTTGTGCATGCAGTCCTTCTTGGTGCCCGACATCTTCATGGCATCCTTCGACATCTTGCCGCTCTCCATAGTGTCCTTCTTCATCGCATCGGTCTTCATGGCGTCCTCAGCCGATGCGACGCCTGCGAGAGAAAGACCGACGACGAAGGTGCAGGCTGCAAGGCTGGAAAAAAGCTTGGTCATGGAACTCTCCTGAAAATGGATTTTCGTGTCCGCTGGCGGCGTGCCGATGGCTCACATTAAGCTATTCGAGAGAGCGTCGGAATGCGTTACAGCCTCACGTGCATGTGATAGAGCTGTGATGCCGTTACTTTTTTGATCTTCCCTGTAACCGATTGGCCGCTTCTAGCGAATGAACTCTCTGACAGCATGACAACCGCCCATTCGGAAGAAGCCCTGAAAGCATTGATGCTTCTGTCCCTTGACGGGGACGAGGCGGCGTATCGGCGTTTGCTGGCGGCTTTGCGCCTGCTGCTCGTCGGTTATTACAGCCGCAGGATGGCCGCGGCGACGAAAGCGGATATGGAAGACCTGGTCCAGGAGACATTGCTGGCACTGCATTCTCGCCGATCCACCTATGACCGAAGAAGACCGTTCACGGCCTGGTTCTTCTCGATCGCCCGCTACAAGCTGATCGACCATCATCGCGGCCGCGGCGGACGCAGGCTGGCAGAGACCGAGCTTGGCGAGGAAATCGAAAGCGACTTCAGCGAGGATAGCTTGACGGCCCGCATGGACGTCGAGCGGTTGCTCGACGGCTTGCCATTGAGACAACAGGAGCTGATCCGGCTGGTGAAATTGGAGGGCCAGTCGGTTGCCGACACCGCAAACCGCACCGGCCAGTCTGAATCGGCGGTCAAGGTCGGCATCCACCGGGCGCTCAAGGCGCTCGGAGAGAGATTGCGAGGCGCATCGTGACAAAGACGGACGACATAATCGAAAGCCTGGCAAGGGACCTGACGCCGGTGCCGCGCAATTCACTGTGGCAGCACTTTGCGCTCGGCATATTGCCGGCCCTCGGGCTCTCCCTGGTGCTGATGCTGACCATTCTCGGTCCGCGGGTCGATATGCCTGACGTGCTGATGCTGCCGGTCTTCTGGATCAAATCGGCCTATAATGCGCTGATTGCGGTAGCGGCCTTCCTCGCCGTCTATCGGCTCTCCCGACCCGACGGTTCCGAGGGCCGCTTTTTCGGTTGGCTTGCCGTGACCTTCGCCGCCATGGCAGCGGTGGCAGCCGTCCAACTCATCATGGCTCCGACCGAGACTTACCCGGTGCTGATCCTTGGCTCCTCGGCGCTCCATTGCCCGCTGCTGATCCTTGGCTTCGCGATACCTATTTATGCCGGCGCCGTCTGGGCACTGCGCCGTACGGCACCCTCGGATCTGCGGCTGACGGGCTTCGTCGCCGGTATCGCCGCGGGAGCAGCGGGCGCCTGGGTCTATTCCTGGTTCTGCACCGAAAACGGCATGCCCTTCGTGCTGATCTGGTATTCCCTCGGCATCCTGCTCACCGGCGCGCTCGGCGCTTTCACCGGCCCTCGCCTGCTGCGCTGGTAGATCCTTCCCGGCTGGAGATCAGCGATGTGCGAACGACACATGATCTATTGCTTCATCCAATACGAAATCACCCGAATGCTTTCCCGGCTCTTCCATTGCATGGTCAATCTGAAATCAGGCAATTCCCAGAAATGGATACCAAGGCGGCCGACTCTCGTTGGCGTCCCCAATTTCTCCTCCGCATCGGCCAGTGTGCTGGAGAAGCTCAAGTCCTTCCAGATCGGACCCTTATAGCTTTCGTACTCATCCTCATCCCCCCAGAAGGCGCAGTGCGTCAACAGGAACGGACCTTTGCCGTCATCCTGGAATTCATGGTCGAAGACCACGCCCGAATGCTTGAAAGTAAGGTGTATACCCAGTCGGGGCGCGGAAATGTCGTAGGTATCCAATCCTTTATCGAGGGCGACAGCGTTGCCCCAGACAATTCCGAAAGGCTCCACTATCGTCCTGCCAGTCTCGCTATCGAATGCTTGCCCAAGCGCAGCAACGAAACTCTGCGGAGCAGGATATTCCACCGGCGAAGTCGGCATTCGGTCTCCTGACATTATCCCGATTCATGCCTTCAAGGCGGTGGTCATCTCACGCGCGGACAACACCTTCATGACGCTTAGATCGGCGTTGTCTCATTCGCCGACTGATTGGCCCGATCACTTGCTCCGAGGCGGGCCAATACGGGTCCGGAAAACGGCCGACCTGACCATCTCAGCACGTCGCTCCACCTCTGAGGCGAACAATCTGACGTCATCGCGCTTCATCTTTGCGTCACGCGTCGCGGAGTGACCAACCGGATTGGCATGTTGCCTTCGAAGGCCCGGCTGCTGCGCTCCACGCCCGCCGCGTTTTTGTCGCCGTCCAATTGAAATTGACTGACCAGATCCCGCAGACGGCCTGCCTCGGAGGACAAAGAGGCGGCAGCAGCCGTCGACTGCTCGACCATGGCGGCATTTTGCTGGGTCGCCTGGTCCATATGATTGACGGCTGTATTGATCTCGGCAAGGCCAGTCGACTGCTCGCGCGCCGATGTGGCAATCGCATCCATGAGTTGGTTGATCTGTACGACGTATTCACCGATCGACTTGAGCGACGTACCGGTTTCGAGAACCAGTTTCACGCCATTTTTCACGTCGGTTGACGACTTTTGAATAAAGCCCTTGATTTCCTTGGCTGCTTGCGCGGCGCGCTGGGCAAGCTCACGGACTTCCTGTGCGACCACTGCAAAACCTTTGCCGGCCTCACCCGCACGGGCGGCCTCAACGCCGGCGTTCAGCGCCAGGAGGTTGGTCTGGAAGGCGATTTCATCGATTGCACCAATGATGTTCGAAATCTGCTCCGAACTGTCCTCGATGCGTCGCATGGCCTGCTCCGCCTCCGACACGACAGCTGCCGACCGCTGCGCGCTGATATCGGCTTCCAGGGCCACATTGCGTGCCTCGTCGGTACGTTTGGACGCCATCGACACATTCGAGGTGATCTCGTCCAAAGCTGCAGCCGTCTCCTCGAGAGAGGCAGCTTGCTGTTCGGTACGCTTGGAAAGGTCCTGCGCGGCAGAGGCAATCTCACCAGTGCCGTTGTCTATGCTGTGCACCGTCTGCAGCACGGCTCCGATCGTCGCCCCCAATTGCCGGAGCGAGGCGTTGAAGTCTTCGCGCAAGCTTTCGTATTCGGATGCAAATTGTTCCGAAAGCTGGAAAGATATGTCGCCTGCTGCAAGCCGCCGGAGGCCTCCGCCCAATGTTGTCGTTGCGAAGCGCAATTGTTCCGCCTCGCGTTCGGCGCGCTGCTGGGCTGCCGCGCGCACTGCTTCGCTCTCGCTGCGGGATGCAGCCGCTTCCGTTTCCAACCTGACGACATTGAGAGCATTCTGGCGGAAGACTTCGACGGCACCGGCCATTTCGCCAACTTCGTCGGCGCGGCCGGCACCGGGTATGTCGCTATCAAGGTCACCGTCCGACAGACGCCTCATGGCGGAGGCGATGCTTCGGATCGGATTGGCGATGCCGAATATCGCAAACACCATGCCAGCCATGGCGATCAGTACGGCCAGCGCTGCGATTGCGGACGTCAACATGAAAGCGGACGTCGCTGAACCATCGCTGGCGGCCACAAACCCTTCAGCCTGGTTGAGAATAAAAGCGACCAGATCGCCCACAGCCTTGTCCACCAGCTCGGATTGAGGTTCCATATTTTCCTTGAAGAAACGGACTGCGTCAGGCTCCTTCCCGCTGTTCTCAAGTGCGATCATTTGCTCTGCCAATTCGCGATATTTGCTCACTTCAGGCTTGAGCTGATTGATCAGTTCGCGCCCTCGCTCGGTACGGACGCCCTTTTCGTATTCGGTGACGACCTTCTCGACCGCGGCGCCGGCGGCATCGATTTTTTGCCGTGCGACGGTCTGCTCCTCCGCTGTATCCTCCAGAAGGTATTGAGCGTAGACCAGTTTCAGCTCGAGGAAGTTGTCCTTGATTTCGCGAGCGGTCACGAGCCGCTGCATCCAGAACGTCCCAATCTGCTCGGTATTGGCACGGAGTGTCGAAATCGTGCTCAGCGAGACATAGGACAGGCCAACCATGAACAGGCTGATGATCGACAGCTTCACGATCAGGGCTTGCTTGATACTGGGGCGCTTCATGCGGGTCTCCTCGAAGATAACTGGTGCGACCGGCTTGCCGGTTAATGCAAAATCTCGCACCAGATTCAAAAATTTAGTATTAACTAAACAACGGATCCGTGCGGTTTCCAGAAATCTTCTGCGCCGGCCGAAACTTCCGCGATTATTTAAACGCACAACGACCCTAAGTTACTGGAAACTCCAGCAATAAAGCAGCCATAACGAGCGAAAATCGGATCTCAATCTCCGAAAAATAACGCTCGGCCGATCGGGCCAGCGCCGGCTGATGAACGATTGGCGGACTGCGTGCTTGCCGCGCGGTCCTGAGCAGACATACTGGATCTATGCAACAGTCAGAAAATCAACCCGCCGCCATCGAAATTGCGCTCTGGCGATATCCCAAGAAGGAACACGACTGGAACCGCTGGGAGCAGTCGCTTTCACAGGCCGAACGGGATCGGGCGACGACCTACCGATTTGAAGGAGACCGAGCCTCGTTCATTGCCGGCCGCTATCTCTTGCGGCGGCTGTTGAGCGGGTCTATCGGGACAGTGCTAGGCAATGTCGTATTGTCTCCGGACAAGTACGGCAGACTAGGAATTGCGGACAGTTATCTGATCCATAGGACGATAGCCGCGATAATGACGACTGCGAGGTAGTTTTCGGCGGTTTTTTCGAAGCGCGTAGCGACCCTGCGGAACTGCTTGAGTCTTGAGAAGCAGCATTCGATGAGGTGGCGCTGGGCATAGAGATGCTTGTCCAGCGGGTATTTTTGCGCACGGGAAGGATTGTTGGGGATCACCGCCACGGCACCTTTATCGGCGATGGCATTGCGCAGGCGATCGCTGTCGTAAGCGGTGTCGCCATGACGATGTCGGCGGATAGGCCCTCGATCAGGGCTTCGGCTTGCGGCGCGTCGCCCTTCTGGCCTGCGATAAGTGTGAAGCGGACCGGGCAGCCGAGACCACGCACAGCCATGTGGATCTTGGTGCTCAGGCCGCCGCGAGAACGGCCAAGGGCCTGATCTTCAGCCCCTTTTTTGCGCCGGCAGCGTGCTGATGGGCGCGGATGATGATGGAATCGACGATCAGGTATTCGAAGTCCGGATCGTCCGACATCGCGGCGAACATGCGCCACCAGATGCCCTTCCGGCTCCAGCGGCTGAAACGGCGGAAGACACTGTTCCACTCGCCGAATACTTCCGGCAGGTCACGCCAGGGTGAGCCGGTACGGACAATCCAAAGCACCGCTTCCACAAACATGCGGTTGTCGCGGCCGGACGAACCGCGCGTGCGCTCGTCACCAATGATGTGATGCGATATCCGCTCCCACTGCTCATCCCGAAGGATCAGACGATCCAAAACACCCATGACTGCCTCCAAAAGACAGTCTTGAATCTGATTTGCTAAGCCTTGGGAATCCCAAGAGTCCACACTTCCTAAGGCTCGAGGATCGTGATACGCCGCAATTCAGCCTCGCCAACACCGACGGGCTTGTGACGGTCGCTGTCGCTTCAGGATGTGATCGCCGGCGATGCTGCAATGCCGATCACGACCAAAGCTGTCGTGGCAAACAGGCTATTCCTGTAAATTCCCGATACAACATTAGAAACATTCAAAAAAACACGCGCCATTCTTGGTCCCTTCCTCACGGATGCGGGCGGAACCTATGGAGCGGTACAAGCCTTGTCAACATAAGGTGATTATTTTAGTCATCTTTTACCGATGAAATCCACTGCCTCCACACTCCCGAGTAGGTTGCACGCGTCACCGAGGCTCAGCAGGCGCCCTACCTTGTGTTTCAACTGCATAGCCGCGACATCGAAGTGGGGAGGGCTCTCGCCGGGACGCTGTTTTTCGCGGGCGATGTGGCTGCAACGACGTTGCTAGATGGGCCCATCAGCCTAACCATTTGACAGATATCCTACAAGTATATATGCAACAAGCATCTTATCGGCAATGCGAGAAAGTGACCGGCATGACATTGAAATCGATGAAGCCGCTGACGCGCGCGCCGCTGCTGCATGTCTCCGTTCAGGAAAGTCTGCGCGCCTATATCGATGACAACGGCCTTGCGCCCGGAACCCTGCTTCCGGCGGAAGGAGAGCTTGCCACCCAGCTCGGCGTCAGCCGCAATTCGCTGAGAGAAGGCATCAAGGCCTTGGAATCGCTCGGCGTGCTGGACACGCGGCGCGGCGTCGGCATCTTCGTGAAGGCATTTTCCTTCGAACCGCTTCTCGACAACCTCGCTTACGGCCTCGGCGGCGCCCTGCGGCAGATCGAGGAGGTGCTTGAAATCAGGCGTACGCTGGAAGTGGGATTGATCGGCAAAACGATCGATGTAATCGGCGAGGAGGACATCGCCGAACTGCGCGCCACCGTCGGTCGAATGCGCGCCCATGCCGAGCGCGGCGAAACCTTTGCGGCAGACGACCAGCTGTTCCACCGGCTGCTGTTTCGCTGCCAGGACAATGAAACGCTCGTACGGCTGATCGACGTCTTCTGGCTCGCCTTCTACAAGGCGTCGGATTTCGTCAACCTTGAAAATCTCGATCCGATGGCGACGTGGCGCGATCATGCCGCGATCGTCGATGCGATCGAGGCAAAGGATCTGGAGGAGGCACGCCGACGCCTGGATCGTCATTACGAGGGTATTGCCCGGGTGATTGCCAACAACAAGACAAGTTCAAACGTGGGAGGAACACATGAAAAGACTGTCTAGATTATCCGTTATCGCCCTTGGCGCCCTGCTGTCGACGGCTGCCGTTCCGGCTCTTGTCGTTTCAGGCACTGCAGCCGAGGCTCAGGCAGCCACGCTGTCCGGCGGCTTCGATGTCGGCCCGGGCGGCTTTCAGGGCAACTTCAACCCGCTTGCGGCGACCGCCGGTTTCACCTGGCTCAGCATCTACTACGAACCGCTGATCACCTATGACCAGAAGTTGCAGAAGGTCGTCGGCGCACTGGCAAGCTCCTACGAGGTCAGCCCGGATCAGACGACCTACACGTTCAAGCTGGCGGACGCCAAATGGCATGATGGCAAGCCCTTCACCGCCAAGGATGCGAAATTCACCATCGGCCTTGCGATGGACGCGAAGACCGGCTCGGTGCTCGCTGCCCGGCTGAAGGGCATATCGTCCGTCGAGACGCCGGACGATCACACGGTCGTCATCAAACTCAGCGCACCTAGCAGCAGTTTTCTCGACACGATGACCAAGGTGATGATGCTGCCCGAGCATGCGCTCGCTTCGATACCGGCCGACCAGCTGGCAAAGAACACTTGGTGGTCCACCGCTCCGATCGGCACCGGGCCGTTCAAATTCACCAAATACGTCTCGGATCAGTATGTCGAGCTTGCTGCAAACACCGATTATCGCGGTGGCAAACCGGCACTGGAACGCGTCATCAACCGCTATTTCGCCAGCCCCGCCGCAGCGATTGCGGCGCTGAGATCCGGCGAGATCCAGTTCACCTATGTCGATTCCAACGACGTGCCGACCTTCAAGGACAACAAGGACTTCAAGGTCATCGAAGGCAACTCTTTCGTCGTCAACTATCTGGGCTTCAATCACGATTCCCCGATCTGGAAGGATGTTCGCGTCCGCCAGGCGGTGATGTATGCGATCAATCGCGATGCCATCATTCAGAGCCTCTATGGCGGCGCGGCCAAGCCAGCCAACTGCGCCTATGTCGCCGAACAGCTGATACCCCAGGGCATCGACACCTATGCCTACGATCCCGAGAAGGCCAAGAAGTTGCTGAAGGACGCCGGCTGGGACCAGATCAACGGCGCCAAGCCGATCACGCTTCTGACCTATTACAGCACGCCGCTGGCCACCAACGTGCTTGCCGCCGTCCAGGCGATGCTTGCGCAGGTCGGCATCAACATCGTTCCGCGCGCCGTCGATGCGCCGACCTATAACAGCATCGTGCTCGATGCGACGCCGGATATTGCCCAGTTCCAGATGGTTTACGCCGGGCTACAGAACGGGCCGGATGCCGGAAGCATCAATGTCGGCATCAACGAGAAGCAGATCCCTCCGGCCGGACCGAACGTCGCCAGAGTTCGCATGCCCGACCTCACCAAGGCACTCGACAGCGCCCTTGCCGAGCCCGACAGTGCCAAGCGGGATGCGGCCTATCAGGACGTCTGCAAGGTGATGAACACGAACCTGCCCTGGGCGACGCTTTGGGTGGCAAACCGCTACGGCATCGTCTCGACAAAGGTGAAGGATTTTGTCTGGACGCCGGCGCCGGGTGGTGGCCCTTACCAGGCCGCCCCGCAGAAATGGTCGATCGCCGAATAGGCGTTTCCGCAAGCCTGGGTGGCTTCGGCCACCCTGATAGGACGGCCTGACAATACGGATTGACGATGCTTCGATACAGTCTTAGACGCCTGATCATAGGGGTAGGCATGCTCGTTGCCCTGAGCATGCTGATCTTCCTGCTGCTGCGCCTGACACCCGGCGATCCGATCGATGCCTATATCGATCGGAACCTGCCGATGTCGCCGTCAGATCTTGCCGATCTGCGCAGAAACCTCGGACTCGACCAGCCCTTGCCCGTCCAGTATCTGGGTTGGCTGCAGCAGGCGTTGACCGGCAATCTTGGCTATTCGATCAAGCGCCTCGACCAGCCAGTACTCAGCCTGGTGCTGTCGCGGATCGGACCTACGGTGCTGTTGATGGGCACCGCACTTGCCGTCGCCATCGTCCTCGGCATCGCCTGCGGGGTGATCGGCGCCGTCCGCCGCAATTCGTTCGCCGATCTCTCCTTGTCGGTGGTTGCGCTTGCCGGCATTTCGAGCCCGGCATTCCTCAGCGCACTGATCGGCCTTTATATTTTCTCGGTCCGCCTGCACTGGATGCCGTCGGGTGGCATGCTGACGCCCGGCGAGGAGTTCTCGGTCGGTGATCTCCTTCACCATCTGATCCTGCCGGCCGCCCTCCTGTCCGTCGCGCAAACCGCATTGATCATGCGTTACATGCGCGCTTCGCTGCTCGAAGTTCTGAACCAGGATTACGTGCGCACGGCCCGCGCCAAGGGCGTTCTCGAGTTCTGGGTCATCGCTAAACATGCGTTGCGCAATGCGCTTCTTCCGATCGTCACCCTGATCGGCTCAACCATCGGGCTTGCGATCGGCGGCGCCATCTTCATCGAGAGCGTCTTCAACTGGCCGGGCATGGGGCTTTTGCTCGTCGATGCCGTGCAGACCCGCGACTACCCCGTCATCATGGGAGCGACGCTCGTCATCGGCGCTTGCGTTATCGTCGTCAATCTTCTGACCGACATCACCTATGCGGTTGTCGACCCGCGCATCAAGGTGGGCTGACCATGCTGGCACGCTCCCCCCAACGCCGCAGCCCGGGGCCACTTGCCCGCGCCTCCAGCCGTTTTCTGCTCAACAGCGCGGCCGTTGCCGGCGTTTGCATTGCCATTCCGATGCTGCTGCTGATCCTCTCCTATCCTTTATGGTGGGCTTTCCAGCCGAACGATATCGATCTTCTGGCGATGAACAGCGGCCCGACGGCAACCCACTGGTTCGGAACCGACGGCGTCGGCCGCGATGTCTTTGCGCGCGTACTCGAAGGCGGCAGGATTTCTCTGCTGGTTGCCGTCGCGTCGACCGCCCTTTCCGCGGTCATCGGCTTTCTGTTCGGAGCCATATCGGCGCTTGCGGGACGTTGGACGGACGCGGTCTCGATGCGCTTTGTCGATCTGGTGATGACCCTGCCGCCTGTCATCTTCCTGCTTGTGCTCGCCTCGATTGCCGGCACCGGCATCTGGCCGACCGTGCTCGTCATCTCGCTGCTCTCCTGGCCGCTGCTTGCCCGCATGATCCGCTCCCGGCTGCTGGAATTGCGTGAGCGCGACTTCGTCATGGCCGCCCGCGGCATGGGCGCCGGTATCGGGCATCTGCTCTTCCGCCACGGTCTGCCGAACTCGATCGATATCCTCGTGGTCTACGCAACGCTGCAGATTGCCAATGCCATCCTGCTCGAGGCGGGCCTGTCCTTCCTCGGCCTCGGTATCGCGCCGCCGGCGGCCAGCTGGGGCAACATGCTGAATGCGGCGCGCTCGACGGCCGTACTCGAACAATATCCGTGGCAATGGCTCTTCCCCGGCGGCGCGCTGATCCTTGCCGTGCTTGCAATCAATTTCATCGGCGATGGCCTCAGAGATGCCTTCGACCCGCGTGCCGAACTGAACTGACAATCGAAAGAAGCGAAAATGACCAAATTCAAGGGTGTCGTCCCCCCCGTCGTAACACCGCTCAATCCGGATCTCACCGTCGACTACCCCTCCTATACCCGCGTGCTGGAACATCTGATCGATGCCGGCTGCCACGGCGTATTCGTGCTCGGCTCGACGAGCGAAGTGATCTTCCATGACGAAAAGACCCGCCGCGAAATCATTGAGCATTCCGCCAAGGTGGTGAATGGCCGCGTGCCGCTGATCGTCGGCGTCATCGATCCGGCCACGGATCGGGTCATCGCTCATTCGAAGGTCGCAAAGGCCGCCGGCGCCGACGCAGTGGTGGTAACCGCACCATTTTACACTGTCACCAGCCAGTCCGAGATCCTCGACCATTTCCGTTATGTGAGAGACGCGGTGGATGTACCGCTGATCGCCTACGACATTCCTGTCTGCGTTCACGTCAAGCTGCAGCGCCAGACCGTCGTCACGCTTGCCAGGGAAGGCGCCATTATCGGCCTCAAGGATTCCAGCGGCGACGACGGCAACTTCCGCTATGCGCTCCTCGACCTTGCCGAACACAAGGACGTCTTCCTGATGACCGGTTCCGAGATCGTCGTCGACACAGCGCTATTGATGGGGGCCGACGGCGTTGTTCCCGGTATCGCCAATGTCGATCCGCACGGTTATGTGCGCCTTTGGGATGCCGCGCAGCGCGGCGATTGGGTCGCAGCAAAGAAGGAGCAGGAGCGCCTCTGCCGGCTCTTCGAAATCGTCTGGGTCGCGCAGGGCCGTGTCAGTGGAGGTGCATCGGGTATCGGCGCCTTCAAGGCCGCCATGCAGAGCCTCGGCATCATCGACAGCGCCGTCATGCCGCGACCGCGTGCCTCGCTCAACGATGCGGAAACGGCACGGATCGACGAGATCCTGCGTGCAACCGGCCTGCTGAACTGAGCAAGCCGATGGAACAGACCGCCGGACCGGTACTCGATATCAGGGGATTGCGAACGATCTTCCGCATGCGCGGCGGCGAGATCACCGCGGTCAACGATATCGACCTGACGGTTGCCGCCGGCGAGACGCTGGCGCTCGTCGGCGAATCCGGCTCCGGCAAGTCGGTCACCAGCCTGTCGGTCATGCGGCTGCTCACCCGCAACATCGGTGTGATCGCCGCAGGCAGCATCCGCCTGACCACGCGGTCCGGCGCGGTCCGGGACCTTGTTTCCCTTGATGAAAGGAGCATGCGCGGGATCAGGGGCGACGACATCGGCATGGTGTTCCAGGAGCCGATGTCGAGCCTCAATCCCGTTTTCACCATCGGCGACCAGATCGCCGAACCGATCCGCATCCATCGCGGGGCGGGCCGCAAGGCGGCGATGGACGCAGCCGTCGCCTTGCTTGAAAGCGTCGGTATACCGGACGCCCGGCGCCGTGCCGGCCAATATCCGCACGAATTGTCGGGCGGCATGCGCCAGCGTGCCACGATCGCCATGGCGCTCGCCTGCGATCCGGCGCTGCTGATCGCCGACGAGCCGACCACGGCGCTCGACGTGACGATCCAGGCGCAGATTCTCGATCTGCTTCTCAGGCTGCAGCGCGAGCGCGGCATGGCCATGCTCTTCGTCACCCACAATCTTGGCGTGGTCGCCGAAATCGCCCATCGCGTCGCGGTGATGTATGCCGGCCGGATCGTCGAAGAGGGACCGGTCGGCGAGGTTTTCCGCAATCCGAAGCATCCCTATACGATGGGCCTTCTCGCCTCCATGCCGCGCCTGGGTGACGCGGCGCGGATGAAGCAGGCCGGCGACAAGCTCGCCGCCATTCCCGGCATGGTCCCGAGCCTGATGAACATGCCGAGCGGCTGTGCCTTTTCGCCGCGCTGCAAATTCGCGATCGATGCCTGTAGCGCCGCGGTTCCCGTGCTTGAACAGGTCAATCCGCAGCACCGCAGCCGCTGCATCAGATGGCAGGAGATCTAGATGAGCGCACCGCTGCTATCCGTCCGCGACCTCTCGAAACATTATACTTCCCGCGGTACGCGGCTGAACATTCTTGAGGGCATCTCCTTCGATATCGGCAAGGGGGAAGTCGTCGGGCTCGTCGGCGAATCCGGCAGCGGAAAGACCACGATCGGGCGCTCCGTCCTTCGGCTCGTCGAACCTTCGTCAGGCAGCGTCCGCTTCGACGGGAATGAACTCACAGCACTTTCCGCCTCGGCGCTCAGACGGCAACGGCCGCGCATGCAGTATATTTTCCAGGATCCCTTCGCCAGCCTGTCGCCGCGCATGACGATCGGCGAAATCCTGACCGAGGGCCTGAAGATCCAGGGGATCGGCACCTCTCACGACAGGTTGGAACGGGCGCTGTCGGCCTTGGCCCAGGTCGATCTGCCCACTGAGGCGATCAATCGGTACGCGCATGAATTTTCCGGTGGCCAGCGCCAGCGCATCGGCATCGCCCGGGCATTGACCTTATCGCCCGAATTCATCGTCGCCGACGAGCCGGTCTCGGCGCTCGACGTGTCGATCCAGGCGCAGGTGATCAATCTGCTGCGCGAACTGCAGCAGCGGCTTGGCCTTACCATGCTGTTCATCTCGCATGATCTTGCCGTCGTCGAATATATCTGCGACCGGGTGATCGTGCTCTATCTCGGCCGTATCATGGAAATTGCGCCAAGCGCCGATCTCTATGCGAGGCCGCAGCATCCCTATACGCGCGCGCTGCTCTCGGCGATTCCGTCGCCCGATCCGGATGCCCGCCGGAACAGACAGATCCTGAAAGGCGATATTCCAAGCCCGGCCAATCCGCCGAGCGGATGCGTTTTTCGCACGCGCTGTCCGAGCGCGCTCGATGCCTGCGCCGGCGTCGTCCCGCAATTGCGGGAAATCGCGCCCGGCCACGTCAAGGCCTGCATTCGCGACGACCTCGACTGATCCGCCATCTACCGGAGAAAACAGATGAACCTGAAGACGCCACATCCCGCCATCGGCGGAAACTGGGCGAGCCTGCTTTTGCCGATCGCAGCCGATGACAGTATCGAATTCGACAAGCTCGGCGAAGAGATCGATATCCTCATCGATGCCGGTGTCGATGGTATCTATTCGAACGGCACGGCAGGGGAATTCCACAATCAGACGGAGGAGGAATTCGACAGCATCCAGGCGATGCTGGCCGAACGCTGCAAGGCTTCCTCCATGCCATTCGTGATCGGCGCCTGCCAGCCCGACCCGCGGATCATGCTCAATCGCGTCCGCCGCGCCGCCGGGCTCGATCCCCGCGCCATTCAGGTCATATTGCCGGACTGGTGGCCGATCAGCGATGCCGAAGCAGTCGACTTTTTGAAACGGGCGGCCGTCGTCGCCGACGGAATTCCGCTCATCCTCTACAATCCGCCGCATGCAAAACGGGTGCTGGCGCCAAAGGAGTTGGGCATGGTCTGCGCGGCAGTGCCGGAGGTGACCGGCATCAAGCTCGCCGACGGCGACGCTTCCTGGTATGCCGAAACACGCCGGCATCTGTCCGGGCTTTCGCTCTTCGTCCCCGGCCATCATCTCGCAACCGGCATCAAGCAAGGCGTCGCAGCAGGCTCCTTTTCCAATGTGGCCTGCCTTAGTCCCCGCGGTGCTCAGACCTGGACACTCTCGATGCGAAGCGATCTCGACGCCGCACTCGAACTGGAACGACACATCTGCATGTTTATGGACGCGCATATCGTCCCCTTTCGCCAGGATTTCGGCTATTCGAACGCCGCTCTCGACAAGCTTTTGTGTGCCATCGGCAATTGGGGACCGGTGGGCACCCGCTTACGCTCTCCTTATCAATCGATAGACTCGGCAGAAGCGGTCAGGTTGCGACGCATCGCACGCTCCGAACTCCCCGATCTTTTCCCCTGAATTTGCTTAAAGAAGGGGCTTTCCGATATGGCGCAGAACGAAAAGCTCTACCATCCCAGCCGGGCCGATATCTTGCTGGAGGCCTCCTTCAGCAGAACGATGAAGCGGTCGACGTCGCTTTTTTGCGTGCGAAAGGCGGGGGCGCCGACATTCACCGCGGCGATCACGGATCCGTCGAATGCCAGAACCGGCACTGAGACGGAGACGAGTTGCTCGCTGACTTCACCGTAACTCACACAAAATCCCTGGCGGCGGATTTTATCCAATTCAGCAACCAACTTGCTGCGATCCGTGATGGTGCGCTTGGTCAGCCGCGGCAAAGTCTCGGGGATCATTTGCAACTGCACCTGGGGGTGGAGATAGGCGAGAAGCACCTTGTACGAGCCGGCGGTGAGCGGTCGTCTTCGACCGATCATCGCCTGTACCCGCAAGTCGCGCATCGGTTCGAACTTTGCAATGCACAGGGATTCGCCATTGTCGATGATCCTGAGCTGGGTAGTTTCGTTCGCCTTCTGGCCAACTTCTTCAAGAACAGGATTGGCTATTCGCACCAGATCAACCTGTGTCGAGGCGGCAGTCCCGAGAATGATCGCAGTCGTCCCCAGCCGGTAAGTGCCTGTATCGCTCTTCCGCACCAGGCCGCGCCGTTCCAGTGTGCGTAACATGCGCAAAATTCTCGGCTTGGTTTCCCCGAGGTTCTGCGCCACCTCAGTCAATCTGATATCCGGGTTTTTGGCGACATTTAGCAAGACGTCGATGCAGACATCAACAGACTGCACGATATCGCTTTTTGACGGTTGTCTTTTGTCCATGGGACCAGAATTTTTTCCGCGACAGAGGTTGAAGGCATGGCATAGTTTGAAGTTACACCTATCGTAACGCGCTTGTTTTCCGTTTGACAACCCCCTTGAGGGGCCCTTACCAATTTGTGTCGAGAGTGGACGGGAACCTGCTCGTACCGACCAAGCAAGGTCGGCCTAAAAACGCTAAACCGGGATTGAAGAAATGGCCGTAAAAACATTGACGCGAGCAGCTATCGGGCTGTTCGGCACGATTGCTATTCCTGCAATGGTCGTCGCACAGGAAACCCCGCTGACGATCGGGATGTCGACGACGCCGACGACGCTCGACCCCCATGAAGACAGTTCGGCGCCCAACAATGCGACCTCGCGCCATATCTGGGACAGCCTCATAAACCTCACCGGAACGTCGGCAAATGCGCCGGAACTCGCCACCGAATGGAAGGTCGTCGACCCTACCCACTGGGAATTCAAGCTGCGAAAGGGCGTGAAATTCCATGACGGCAGCGAGTTCAACGCCGATGACGTCATCGCTTCGCTTCTGCGTGCCCGCGACAAGCCCAGCCAGAGCTTTGCTTCCTACACACGCAATATTGTGAACGTCACGGCCACGGATCTCTATACCATCGTCGTCGAGACGAAGGTTCCGGATCCGATCCTGCTGAATTCCGTCAGCCGAATTCGCATTATCAGCGCCGATTGCAAGGAGGCGCCAGTCCAGGATTTCGACAACGGCAAGTGTGCAATCGGAACCGGGGCATATTCCTTCGTCTCCTATTCGCCAGGCAGCAACCTGACCTTGAAGCGCAATGACAGCTATTTCGCTGGCCCCTCGCACTGGTCGAACGTCACGCTCCGCTTCCTGCCCGACGATGGCGCCCGTCTGGCATCGCTTCTCTCCAACGAGATCGACATTGTCGAAACCCTTCCTGCCGATGGAATGGCACGCGTGGAAGCGAGCGATAATCTGCAAGTCATCAACGGCCTGTCTTCCCGCTTCGTTTATCTTGGCCTCGATGTCAGCCGCGATGTTTCACCTTTCGTGAAGGCTGCGGATGGCTCCGATCTCGACAAGAACCCGCTCAAGGATGAGCAGGTGCGTCGCGCAATGCTGATGTCGATCAACCGGCCGGCAATCGTCGACCGCGTCATGCAGAAGAACGGCACGGTGGCCGACCAATTCGTCGCCCAAGGCTATGCCGGCTATTCCGAAAAAGTCGAGAAGGTGGGCTATGATCCTGCCGCCGCCAAGGCGCTTCTGGCCGAGGCCGGTTATCCGGATGGCTTCAGCCTGACCCTGCATGGTCCCTCTGGCCGTTACGTCAAGGATGCCGAAGTTCTGCAGGCGGTCGGCCAGATGTTCACGCGCATCGGCATCAAATCGAAAGTCGAGGTCCTGCCCTGGTCGATGTATTCGGAAGCCTATTCGAAAGGCGCCTACAGCACCTATTTCGGCTCCTGGGGTGTCAACACCGGCGAAACCACCAATCCGACTGTTGCGCTGGTCGCCACGCGCGACGAGAAAAAGGGGACCGGCAGATATAATGGCGGCGGCGTGTCCGATCCGCAGATCGACGAGGTGCTGGCCAAGGCGAGTTCGACGCTCGATGAAGCTGCACGCGCGCCCCTTCTCCAGGAGCTGTCGATTGAGACCTTCAACAACCTCTGGCTCCTACCGATGCATTACGAAAATGTCGTGCTGGGTGCCAAGAAGACCGTGTCCTACACTCCGCGCGGCGACAAATATACGCTCGCTTACGACGTGAAGCCGGCGGACTGATGCATGTCGTCCAAAAGCGTGCAGCGGTTTTGAGACAAATTAAGATTTGAAGTGCGTCGCATCGATCCATTCGATGCGACGCGGTTTTAAAACAGCAGCATGGGGCCGCACCAGAGCCGTCCCTTTCTTCATCTTCCAGGAGACATTCATGCAGGAACTTGGAACGGGCGAAGCCGTCGCCCGGGCGAAGGCCATCTATGACTATGGCCAGACGGCCATCTTCGCCTCTCAGGCCGATCCCCGCCTCCATATGGTGCTTTATGTGCCACCGACGGCGGCAGATGGCCGCGAGCTCGACCTCCTGGTCGCGGTCCACGGCACCGGGCGCACGTCGGCCATCGACTTCCGCGACGGTTTTGCCGAATTCGGGCTCTACAACGACTGCGCCATCCTTTGCCCAATCTTCCCGGTTGGCGTTCTCGGCGATGGTGCGCGTTCCGGCTACAAGTTCCTTGAGGAAGGCGACATCCGTTACGACCAGGTCGTCCTCGCCATGGTCGCGGAGATGGCCGACAAATACCGCCAGGACTGGTCCAAATTCGCCATGTTCGGCTTCTCCGGCGGCGGGCATTTCGTGCACCGTTTCACCATCCTGCATCCGGAAAAACTCTGGGCGGCATCCATCGGCGCACCTGGTTCCGTCACCCTTCTGGATCCGACGCGTGACTGGTGGGTCGGCATTCGGGATCTGGAGGCGCGCTTCGGCAAGCCCTTCCGGCCCGAAGATCTCGCCAGGGTGCCGGTGCATATGATCGTCGGCGATGCCGATCTGGAGACCTGGGAAATCACCCACAAGCCGGGCGGCAAATATTATATGGACGGCGCCAACGACGCCGGCAACACCCGGCCCGAGCGCCTTGCCGCCCTGGCGAACTCATTCCGCAAAGCGGGTGTCGATGTGACATTCGATCGTGTTCCGGGCGTCTCTCACGACCGGATGAAGGTTCTCGGTCACGTCAAGGCCTTCCTGGCAAAGGTGCTGGAGGAGCGGCTCGCGAAATGAGAAATGCAACGATCGTAGCGCCTCAGCCGGAGGCAGTCGAAGCCGGGGCGGAAGTTCTCGAACGCGGCGGCAATGCCATCGACGCAGCACTCGCCTGTGCTTTCGTCCAAGGGGTGGTCGACCCGCAGATGGCCGGCATCGGCGGCTTCGGCTCGATGCATGTCTACATGCCGAAAAAGGGCGTGCACGAGATCCTCGAATTTTATGCGCGCGCGCCGTTGAAGGCTGCACCGGACATGTGGCTCGACAAGATCAAGCACCAGAGCCGCGACGGCTTCGGCTACGTGCTTGAAGGCAATATTTCCGATATCGGCTACCTTGCCGTCTGCACCCCCGGCTCGCTCAAGGGCTATGAGACCGCGCTGCGCGACTACGGCACCTTCGATTGGGCCGATCTCATCAAGCCGGCCATCCACCTTGCCCGTAACGGTTTCATGATCCGAAACCACATGCACTGGTATTGGGCCAAGGACCAGTCGAACGACGGCTTTGCCAACACGCTCGACAAGCTGCGCTTTTCTGCAACGGGCCGGAAAACCTATTTCCACGACGACGGCACGCTCAAGAATGTCGGCGACCTGCTCGTCAACAAGGACATGGCCGAGACCCTCGAACGCATCGCGCGAAGCGGCGACTCGGACATTTTCTATCACGGCGAACTGGCCGAACAGATCGCCGACGATTTCAAGACACATGGCGGCTTGATCGATCGGGAGGATCTGGCGCGTTACGAATTATCGAAGGTAGAGCCGGTTTGGGGCGACTACCGCGACAACCGCATTGCTACCTCACCTCCGCCAGGCTCGGGCTTCTCGATGCTCGAACTCCTGCATATCATGGAGCAGTTCGATGTCGGCTCGCTGCAGCATGGCAGCGCCGAACATGTCCGCATCCTGTTCGAAGCGATGAAGCGGATGACGATCGACAAGGACGCGCATATGGGCGATCCCGCCTATGTCGACGTGCCCTATGAAAAGCTGCTGTCGAAAGAGCATGCAAAGGCGCATGCCGGCGCGATCAAGGCGGGCGAGATCGCCAGTGTTTCGCGTCCTGATGGCTCACAGCGCGACACTACCCACATCTCGGTGATCGATAAGGACGGCAATGCAGTCGCGATGACCCACACCCTCGGCAGCCCCTCGGGCGCGATCACCGACGGCCTCGGCTTCATGTATAATGGCACGATGAGCCGCTTTAATCCGCTTCCCGGCAAGCCCGGGTCGATCGCACCCGGCAAGCGGCGTCCCAGCTCGGCTGCACCGACGATCGTCTTCAAGGGCGACGAGCCCAGCATCGTCATCGGAGCGCCAGGCGGCAGCTATATCGCGCCGGCCGTTGCGCAATCCCTGATGAACATGATTGATTTCGACATGTCCGTGCTCGAAGCCGTCTCGGCGCCAAGGATTGTAGGGGTGTCAAACACGATCGACATCTGCAATCGGATTCGACACTCTGTCGAAGACGGGCTGCGGGCGCAGGGCTACCAGGTGGCGCGGTCGCCGCAGACATACGCGTTCGCCGCAGTCCACGCGATCAAGATTGACGGCGGCATCTCGAAAGGCGCGGCCGATCCGCAGCGCGACGGGATGGCGATCTCCGTCGGCTAAAGCGTGTCGCGCAAAAGTGCGCAGCGGTTTTGCGACAACGACATGCGTGAAAACAACGACGTCGATCAAAGTGTTACAGCGTCCTTCGCGGCTCTCGGAAGACGCGCGCTGGAGGGAGAGTTCAATGGTCACATCCATTATCAGGCGGTTGATACAGGCGCTGTTCGTCATTGTCGCGATGACGATCATTGTCTTCATCGGCGTCAATGTGATCGGCAACCCGGTCGACATCCTCATCAACCCGGACGCCAATCAGGCGGAGCGGGCACTGGTTATCGCCCATTACGGTCTGGATCAGCCGCTGTGGAAACAGTATCTGCTGTTTCTCCAAGGACTTCTGCATGGGGACTTCGGCAACAGCTTCGTTTATGGGCGGCCGGCGCTGGGTCTGATCCTCGAACGTCTCCCGGCGACGCTCGAACTGGCGATCACGGCTCTCGGCATCGCGCTGCTTTTCGGCTTGCCGCTTGGGCTGTATGCAGGGCTCTACCCCAATCGGATTTCCTCCAAGCTGATCATGAGCGGCTCGATTCTGGGCTTCTCACTTCCGACCTTCTGGGTCGGCCTCATGCTGATCATGGTGTTTTCCGTCGAGCTCGGCTGGTTGCCGACGAATGGCCGCGGCCCAACGCGGGAACTGCTTGGTGCACAATGGTCGTTTCTGACCGGAGACGGCATCCGGCATCTCTTATTGCCGGCCTTCAACCTGGCTCTGTTCAAGACGTCGCTCATTCTTCGGCTGACCCGCGCCGGTGTACAGGAGGTTCTTCCCCAGGACTATGTGAAGTTTGCCCGCGCCAAGGGATTGCGAGAGCGGCGGATCATTTCGGTGCACGTTCTCAAGAACCTGATGATACCGGTGGTGACCATCATCGGTCTCGAGTTCGGCTCACTGATCGCCTTTTCGGTCGTCACCGAAAGCATCTTTGCGTGGCCGGGCATGGGCAAGCTCATCATCGACTCCATCAACCTTCTCGATCGCCCCGTCATCGTCGCCTACCTGATGATGATGGTGCTGCTCTTCGTTGTCCTCAATTTCATCATCGATATCTGTTATACCCTTCTGGATCCTCGGGTCCGGCTGGAAGGAAAGGCTTGACCCCATGGCCGAACCAAACACGCAAGACACAAGCGCTCCAACGCCCGAACCCGGTCGTCTGTCGAAAGGGATCGCGGATTTCTTCAACTCTCCGGCAGCCGCGATCGCATTCCTCACGCTGGTGATCATCTGTTGCCTGGCGTTGCTCGCGCCATGGATTTCCCCGCAAAATCCCTATGATTTGATGCAGCTCGACATCATGGACGGGCGACTGCCGCCGGGGTCCGAATCCATGACCGGGCTCGTCTATCACCTCGGTACCGACACCCAGGGCCGCGATATCCTGTCCGGCATCCTCTATGGCCTGCGCACCTCGTTACTGGTGGGCGTTCTGTCGGCTTTCGCTGCTGCCATTATCGGAACCTCTGCCGGGCTGTTCGCCGCTTACATGGGAGGGCGCACGGAAACCGCAATGATGCGGCTCGTCGACCTGCAGCTGTCTTTTCCCACCATCTTGATGGCGCTCATGATGCTCGCCATCCTCGGCAAGGGTGTGTCCAACGTCGTGATCGCACTGATTATCGCCGAGTGGGCGACTTATGCCCGCACGGTCCGCGGCACCGCTCTGGTCGAGCGCGAAAAGGAATATATCGAGGCGGCCCGGATGCTGCGCCTGCCCGGATGGCGCATCCTCTTCAGGCACCTGCTGCCGAACTGTCTTGCGCCGGTCATCGTCATAGCCACCATGCAGATCGCCAGGGCGATCAGCCTCGAAGCAACCTTGTCCTTCCTCGGTCTCGGTGCATCCGTGACCGAACCCTCGCTCGGCATGCTGATCTCGACCGGCTACCAGCATCTTCTGACAGGCCTCTACTGGATCAGTTTCTTCCCAGGCATTGCCCTTCTGGTCACGATTGCGGCGATCAATCTCGTCGGCGACCGGCTGCGCGATGTCCTCAACCCGAGGAACATGTCATGACCCCGTTGCTGCAAGTGAGCAATCTCGTCACCGAATTCGGCGACGGCAGGGGACGCCCCAGCCTTTGCGCCGTCAATGATGTGTCGTTTACGGTGGAGCGCGGCAAGGTCCTTGGTCTTGTGGGAGAATCCGGATCCGGAAAATCGGTGACCGGCTTCTCGATCATGCGGCTTCTCGATAAACCCGGCCGGGTTGCCGGCGGCAGGGTCATCTTCGACGGCGCCAACATTGCGAAATATTCGGACGAGCAGATGCGGCAGCTACGCGGCAAGCGGATCGCCATGGTATTCCAGGATCCGATGATGACGCTCAATCCGGTCCTGACGGTCGGGACGCAGATGGTGGAAGCCGTCCAGGCACATGAGCGTGTCTCAAAGGATGCCGCCCGGCAGTGGGCGCGGGATGCTTTGGCGCTGGTCGGAATACCAAGCCCTGAAGAAAGGCTTGCCGCCTACCCACATCAGTTTTCCGGCGGAATGCGCCAGCGCGTGGCGATTGCCATCGCGCTTCTTCACAAGCCGGACCTTATCATTGCCGATGAACCGACAACAGCGCTGGATGTGACGATCCAGAGCCAGATCATTTCCCAATTCCAGAAACTCACCGAAGGGGGAAATACGGCGGTGATCTGGATCACCCACGATCTGGCGATCGTCTCAAGATTGGCCGATGAGATCGCTGTCATGTATGCCGGCCGCCTCGTCGAGACCGGACCGGTGGGCAAGGTTCTGACCGATCCCCACCATCCCTACACTGCCGGCCTGATCGCTTCCGTTCCTTCGCAAAACAGACGCGGAGAGCCGCTTCGCCAGATCCGCGGCATGACGCCGGCGATCAACCGCCTCCCACAGGGATGCAGTTTTCGTACGCGCTGTGATCGGGCAACCGACGGCTGTCTGGTCATGCCGGCGCTCATGCCGGAAGGTGATCGCTCCTTCCGCTGCATTCACCCCGTAACGAAAGAGATAGCATGATGACCGCCATGCCCCTGATCGAAGCGAGGAACGTGTCGCAGCGCTTCGGAGCCAAGCCCGACCTGGCCGCCAAGATCGCGCTCAAGCTCAAGCTGGCCAAACCGGCGCCTGTCGTTCACGCACTTGATGATGTCAGCCTCAGCATCCGGCCTGGAGAGGTTGTCGGCCTTGTCGGCGAAAGCGGCTGCGGAAAGTCGACGCTTGGCCGCGCCATTGCAGGGATCACCTCGCCGAGCCAGGGCCACATTCTCTGGAAGGGGATGGACCGAAGCGCCATGTCGAAAGGCGAGCAGCATCAGTTCGGTCTCGCCAGCCAGATGATCTTCCAGAACCCGATGGCGGCTCTCAATCCGCGAATGACCGTCGAGGAGCTTATCTGGGAGGCGCCTCGAGCACATGGGCTTGCCCGCTCGACGGAACGCGACGCCTATGTCGACAGATATTTGATGCTGGCCGGTTTCAACCCGGCCATGAAAAAGCGATACCCGCACCAGTTTTCCGGTGGCCAGCGGCAACGCGTCAACATTGCGCGCGCGCTTGCCGTGCAGCCGAAATTCCTCGTCTGTGACGAAAGCGTCGCGGCGCTCGACGTTTCCATCCAGGCCCAGGTCATCAACCTGTTCATGGAACTTCGTGACAAGCTCGACCTGACCTATTTGTTCGTCAGCCATGATCTCGGCGTCGTGGAACATATTTCCGACCGCGTTGCGATCATGTATCTCGGCCGCATCGTCGAAGAGGCGCCCGTCGAGGAAGTTTTCAGGCGGCCCAATCATCCTTACACGAAAGCGCTCTTGGCCGAGGTGCCGCGCATCGAACCCGGCAAACGACAGTTCAAGCCCGTCGATGGCGAACTCCCCAGCCCGATAAACCCGCCGAAAGGCTGTCACTTCCATCCGAGATGCCCATTCGCGATGGACCGCTGTCATATGGAAGTGCCGGTGAAAAAGGAAATTGCACCGGGGCATCTGTCGGCTTGCCATCTCAATGATGAATGATCTCAAACGACAGGACCGCTGACAGCGATCTGTTTGTGCAAGTGGTTCGCGGGTTTGTAGGCGTGGCGTCATCTTGGATGAGTAACGATTTGAGCAAAATTTATCCAGAAGGCCGGCAACTCGACCCCGGCCCTGAGGGAAGGGAAGAATTTTCTGTTGTCGCAAATGAAAAATCTGTTTTACTGATTTTCACTGCTGTGGCTTTAAGGGGGATATTGTCGATGGTGGGGACCCGCAGGGATATTTTGCTTGGTGGTTTGGCGTTACTTGGCGCCGGTGCAGTCGGGAAACCGGCGCTCGCCGCGGCGTCTTCCTATTTTGGTGGCACGATCGTCGATAATGGCGTGACGTTCCGAGGGACCAACTTCGCCAAGATCGACAAACAGTGGCACCGCCAGGTCGTCAAATACTTCAGCAGCGAGCCGATCGGCACCGTCGTCGTCGATACAAGGCACCATTTTCTTTACGTGATTATGGAGAACAAGACCGCCATCCGCTACGGCGTCGGCGTCGGTCGCGAGGGCTTCAAATGGTTCGGCCGCGCCACGATCGATGCCAAATCGCTTTGGCCGCGCTGGACGCCGCCGCCGGAGATGCGCAAGCGCCATCCAGAACTGCCGGAATTCGTGGCGGGAGGCTCCCCGAAGAACCCGCTTGGCCCGCGCGCCATGTACCTGCATCGCGACGGCGTCGACACCGGCTATCGCTTCCATGGCACGCTTGAGCCCTGGAGCATCGGCAAGGATGCCTCCAGCGGCTGTATCCGCATGTTCAACGAGGACGCCATCGATCTTTACCAGCGCTGCCCCATCGGCACGGCCGTACAGGTTCTCCCGCATATCGCCGACCAGGCTGAAAGCACCACTCAGGTCAGCCAAACAACTCCGGTCGAATAAGGAATATCACCCTGATGTCTATCACGACCGGATACACGAGACGCCTTCTTGCTGCCGCCATGCTCCTGGGGCTTGTGGCCTGCTCCACCACAGAAATCGCCTCCCTGGAAGAACCCACCGCAGCGCCGATGACCGGCCAGACCAACGATCCCGCGCCCGGTTTCGAAAAAGTGGCGGCGGGCAGCGAAGAGGATTTTATCCTCAATGTCGGCCGGCGGATCTACTTCAAGCAGGACTCCGCCGCGCTCGATTCCGTCGCCATGGCAACCCTGGATAATCAGGCCAATTGGCTCAACAGGAACCCGACCTGGCTGCTCAAGCTGCAGGGATTTGCCGACGATTCCGGTTCCGCTTCGAAGATGGAGACGCTGTCGCAGAAGCGCGCCGATGCGGCAATGGCCTATCTCACCTCGAAGGGGGTGGACGCCAAGCGCATGTGGGCCAGGGGCTACGGCAACGATCGCGAAGTTCGCGACTGTACGGATCGCTCCTGCAAGGTGCAGAACAGGCGCGTCGTAACCAATCTCCGCACCCAGCCCGACGCGGTCTGATCGCAGGTCGAACCACGCGACCGTCTCTTCGAAGGCGGACGGCTGAGGGTACCGACAAGGCCCGGGTCGACTATAAAGGGGCTTTGCCGCCACCGTTAGTGAGACGGCGGCAGCACGTAGCTGGATGGGGACGGCAGCTCGACGACGAACTTGATATCCGCGGCATTCGCCGCCACGACCAGCTGATAATCGCCCGGTTCGGCCCGAAAGGCGCCGGCCCCGACGTCGAAATAAGCGAGATCGCGCGGCAGGATCTTCATTGTGACCGTGCAGGTCTCACCGGGCTGCAGCGATAACTTTGCGAAGGCGCGCAGTTCCTTGTCCGGCCGCTCCACTTTGGTCTTCGGTGAACGCACATAAAGCTGCACCAGTTCCGATCCCGCCCGGTCGCCGATATTGGTCAGATCGACACTGACAGTCACGCCTTCGGCGCCCATTTCGCTGGCCGAAAGCCGCGGCGCACCCCAGTCAAAGCGCGTATAGCCAAGGCCGAAGCCGAAGGGGAAGAGCGGCTCGACGGCGCGTATGTCGTGATGACGGTAGCCGACGAAGACGCCTTCGGCATAGCGTACATGCCCATCCTTGCCGGGATAGACGATGGGATCGCCAGTGATGGCGGAATTGTCGGCCAGCGCCTTCGGGAAGGTCTGCGGCAGGCGCCCGCCGGGCTCGGCATCGCCGAACAGGATATCGGCGACGGCATTGCCCAGTTCCTGCCCCGGATACCAGATCTGCAGCACGGCGCGAACCTTGCCGAGCCAGGGCATTTCCACCGGGCCGCCGGTCTGCAACACGACCACGGTGTTGGCGTTGACAGCCGCAACCCGCTCGATCAGTTCCTCCTGCCGGCCGGGAAGCCGCATGTCGGGCAGGTCCAGACCCTCGGTATCCCATTCGCCATCGCGGCCGACGAAGAGAAGCGCAACATCGGCATTGCGGGCCGTCTCGACGGCTGCCCCGATATCGGCCTCGCCGAGCGGCTTTTCCAGACCGAAACGGACGGCGATGAGGTTGATGCCCTCCCCGCTCGCGGTAGACGGCTCATACTCGACGGTAACCGCATAGTCCCGGCCGGCTTCGAGCGTCAGGGTGCCGCGCTGCTCGTCATTGGCTGTGCCGAAATAGTTCTCGCCGCGCGTCCAGCCATCATGGCCGTCGACCGTCAGCACAGCATCGACGAAGAGCCGCGCCAGGCCGGCATTGGTCATGCCGAAGACATGATCACCGCTCTCCTCGGGCACGAATTGCATCGTCATCCGGGCCGAGAAATCTGCGGGGTCGAGTTCGCCCGACGGCAGCTCGAACCAGAAGAACTCGCCCTTGTCGACGGTCTCGACATGCAGCGGATTGCCCTGACAGCCACGCCCCTTGAAATATTCGACGGTGATCTTTCCCTTGAACACGTCGATCAGACGGTTGTGGCGGCAGCCGACCGCATGGCTGATGCTGTTGGCATAGGAAAGCGCGGCCCGAATGCCTTCGAGCGGGCTAACCGTATAATGCGCCGCCATCTGCGCACTGCCGCCGCCCATGACACGCGCGCTTGCGGCATTGGGGCCAATAACGGCAATCCGGTCGAGCGAGGTCTTGGCAAGCGGCAGGATGCCGTCGTTCTTGAGGAGGACCGCGCCTTCCGCGCCGAGGCGCCGGATCAGTGCCCGGTCTTCAGGCAGATCGATCGCCTGCTCGGTGAGATCGGGCTTCTTCTCGAAGGCGCCGACCCGCTCGAGCAGACGCAACATGCGCCGCGCCGCCGCCCGCACAGTGGCGGCCTCAACCTTGCCCTCGCGCACGGCGGCAACCAGCTTCTCGCCGCGATCGCGCGCCGGACCCGGCATTTCAAGATCGAGACCGGCGTTGATCGTCTCTTCAGTCGAATGCGATCCGAACCAGTCGGACATGACGATCCCGTCAAATCCCCATTCCTCACGCAGCACCTTGGTCAGCAGCCAGTGATGCTCGCTCGTATAGGTGCCGTTGAGGCGGTTATAGGAAGACATGACGGCCATCACGCCGGCGCGGCGGACGGCCTGTTCGAAGGGCGGCAGATAGATTTCGCGCAACGTCCGCTCGTCGATATCGGAGGACATGGTCTGCCGCTCGATCTCGGATTCATTGCCGGCGAAGTGCTTGATCGTCGCCGCGATCCCCTCGCCCTGGACGCCGTCGATATAGGCGACGGCGAGTTCGGCGGTCAGCATCGGATCTTCGGAATAACATTCGAAATTGCGTCCGTTGAGGCCGGAGCGATGGATATTCACCGTGGGCGCCAGCAGTACCGCCGCACCCTTGCTCTTTGCCTGACGCGCCAGCGCCACACCCATCTGCCGGACGAGATCAGGATTCCAGGTGGCGCCGAGGGCGACGCCGACGGGAAAACAGGTCGCCTTGACGCCGGCGACCAGTGAGCCGGCGCCGCGGGCGCCATTCGGCCCGTCTGTCACCTTGATCTTCGGTACGCCGAGACGCTCGACAGGAACGGTCGTCCAGAAATCGGCGCCGGATAGCAGGGAGACCTGCTCCTCGAGCGTCATCTGGTCGAGAATGGAATCGATCATGCAAACCTCCCAAGAAAATCCTTAAACCTACCGATTACTCGGTATTTTTAAGATGTCAATCGGGCAAGCCTGATGTATGGATGAAGAGCACCGGAGAAATCAGTTGAGGCGCGCGCCGATCGCCGCTCCAAGAGGCAGGCAAGAGACGATGGCGGAATTATCAGAACAGAAGACCGGACAGGACGAAAAGCGGCAGCGTCGATCCACCAAGGGCGAAGCCCGCCGCGCGGAAATCCTGACGGCGGCGATGCGGCGCTTTGCCGAAGACGGCTACCAGAATGCCGCCATCGCCGACATCGCCCGGGATGTCGGCCTGTCGCTGCCCGGTCTTCTGCACCACTTCCCGACCAAGGTCGATCTCCTGCTCGCCATCCTCGCCAGGCGCGATCTCGAAAGCGCGGATTTCATCGGGCACTACCGCTCCGATCTCAGCGGCCTGCTCAAGGGCATGATTGCAGTCTTCCGCCGCAACGCCGAAATGGTCGAGGTGGTCAGGGCCTTCGCCATCCTGAATGCTGAGAGCCTGATGAAGGATCACCCCGCCAAGCCATGGTTTCTCGCTCGCGCCACCCAGATGCAGAACGATGTCGCCTCGACCTTCGAACGAGCCATCTCAGATGGCACGATCGACGCCAAGATCGATGGCGAGGCGATGGCCGCCGAACTGATCGCCGTGATGGACGGCCTTCAGATGCTCTGGCTGCGCGATCCCACCCGCTTCGACATGGTCGGCGGCCTGGAAGCCTATGTCGGCCGGCTGTTGGCAAGCCTCGGTTTGGAAGACTGATTGGATTTATCTTCCATCAAGCCGGGCCAACCAGTTCACGATGCCGCTTACGGCTTCGCGATACCTCTGCCCGACCAGCAAACCCGTATATCTCGCACCCTGAATATCTATACGTGCCGCCAATGTGCCGCGCTGTCGCCCGGCCTCGTCCTCACCGCCGCATCGGAGCGGCGGTGCGGGCTCTCCCAAGAAAGCAACGTCAGGCCCTTTGCAGTCTCCAGGTCCTGATTTCGAACGGCATGATGTCGGCGGGTCCTTTCCGCTCCATCGGCTCTTCGAGAATGTTCAACGGCTGCGAGGCCGACCATCCGGAAGGCAGGGCAAGGGAGAGGCGGCCGCGCCGGCCGGCGGGTTCGTAGAGGCGCAGGATCAGGCCATCGCCCTCCTCGGCCGGCTTCAGGCCCGAGAAGGCGACAGGGGTGCCGGCGATGGTGAGTGGCGCGAAATTGCCGGCGGAGAGATCCTTGGCTTCGGTCGCGACGAGCGGCTGGTTGAGATCGATCGCCTCGTCGAGGACGCCGCCTTCATGCCAAGCGCCTTCATGCGGCATCAGCGCATAGGTAAAGCTCTGTTCGCCTTCGTCTGCCAGCGGATCAGGATAGATCGGCCCGCGCACCAGGCTCATGCCGATCACGTTGCCACGGGCGCTGTGGCCGTATTTGGCATTGTTGAGCACTGCGACGCCGAAGCCGGGTTCGCTGATATCGACGAAACGATGGGCGACGGCCTCGAACATTGCCTGCTCCCAGGAGGTGTTCGTGTGCGTTGCCCGCTCGACGAAGCCGAAGGCGCATTCGAACGTGGCCTTGCGAGCCCGGACGTCGACCGGGTTCAATGTTCGTAGCAGGGTGCGGCGGTCATGCCAGTCGATCGTCGTTTCGATATCAAGCCGTTTGGCGTTGGCTGTCAGCACATAGGTCTGGGTGACGCTTGAATTGCGGTATCGGTGGATGACGCGGATCGCCGCGCGGTGCGGGCCGCTTTCGACGAGGGCGATGCTCTCCGGCGCCTCAAGGCGGACGGCCTTTTCGGCATAATCCGCATCGATATCCCAGGCGTCCCAATTGCGCGGCTTGTCGGCCGGATAGACCCAGAGCTGGTTGGCCGAGCCGTCGACCGCTTGACGGCCCGTCGCCTTGTGGATGAGGCTCGCAACCGCGCCATCCTTGCCGATGATGACGGCGAGATGGTCGTTTTCGAGGCGGTCGGGACCGGCCTTCAGCCCACCCGCCGGCCGGAGTGCGCGCTTGTCGAAGACCGCGACGGATAAGGGGGCGACGATATCCTCGGCAGAGACGACAGTGCCGTCGGCAAACGTGGCGCTGAGCGCCCGCGGCGCAAGCGACGGATTGACAACGACGAGCGCATCAGCAATCCCGCCCTTCGGCAGATTGGCCGACAGCACTTGCAATGCATTTGCCTGCTCGTTCCTCGCATTGTCGATGACGCCATCGAGCTCCTGCTCCGCATCCTGATAGACTTCATGGATGCTCGAGCCCGGCAGAATGTCGTGGAACTCGTTCTTCAGCACCACGCGCCAATCCGCTTCGAAGCTTTTGGGCCTGTCGGCGCCCAGCAAATGCGCCAGCGACGCCAGAGTTTCAGCGGTGATCAGCGCCCGCTCCGCCTGGCGATGCTTGCGCTTGACGCCGCTTTGGCTCGTCAGCGTGGCGCGGTGCAATTCGAGATATATTTCGCCGTCCCACACCGGAAGGCTCTTTTCCCCCGCGGTGCGGTGCGCCTGCTCATAGAAGCTTTTGACCGTGCCCCAGCGCGCCTGCGGGATGGCCGGGAAATCACGCAACTGCACTTCGCGCTCGACCATTTCAGGCGTCACGCCGCCGCCGCCGTCGCCGTAACCTACAGCCAGAAGCGAGGTCTCATGCTGCGTCTTGCCGCGGAAATTCTTCCATGTCGGTACGTAGCAATCGGCCTGCACGAAGCCGTTATAACCTTGCATCGGATTGTCGAAGGTGTGGGTCAGCACCCGGCTGCCGTCGAGGCCCTTCCACCAGAAGATATCGGAGGGAATATGATTGGTCTCGCTCCAATTGACCTTGATAGTGAAGAAGCTGTCGATGCCGCCTTGCCTCAGTATCTGCGGCAGAGCGCCGGAGAAACCGAAACAATCCGGCAGCCAGCAGACCGTGTGGCGCGTGCCGAAGGTCTTTTCGAAATAGCGCTGGCCGTAGAGAACCTGGCGGACGAGGCTTTCGCCGGTCGGCATGTTGGTGTCGGGCTCCACCCACATGCCGCCGACGGTTTCCCACTTTCCTTCCGCGACCTTCTGCTTGATGCGTTCCAGAAGCTCCGGGTCTTCCTCTTCCATCTGCGCGTAATAATGGGCGGTCGATTGGTTGAAACGGAAATCGTCGGAACGCTCCATCAGCGACAGCGCCGTATTGAAGGTGCGCCGCATTTTGCGCCGCGTCTCGCGATAGGGCCAAAGCCAGGCGAGATCGATATGCGCATGGCCGGTCAGCAGCAATTCGCCATTCGGGGGAAACCGCTTCTGCAGCGCCTTCAATCTTGCCGTCAAAGCCTCGAAGGCAGAGGCCGCCGAAGCGCTCTGCTCGTCGGTCAGTCCTGCGGGATTTGCCTCAAGCTCCGGCAGTTCCCAGATCTTCTGCTGCATCACGGCGTCCGACGTGCGGGAGACATAAGCCGCCGTATCCGAGGGCCAGTCGAGGTTGCGAAGCGCATGCTCGGCCGCCTCCATCAGATGCGGCACGACGTCATGCTCGCCCAACACGTCGATCGCTTCGGTAACCTGCTTCAACAGAAGATGCAGACGATGCGCCGGACCGTCGAGCCAGATGAACCGGGCCTTGTTCAGCCTCGGCGCCCGGTTCGGCTCCCCGAACGGAAAGCGGGCGACGCTTTCCGTCGCAATCTGGAAGCGGCGCCCCTTGACCGGAAATTCCTGATGGTAGGGATCGAGGCCGAATGTCTCGCTCTGGCCATCGGGATAGCTCAGCGTGATCAGGCTCTCGCCGCCGAGATCGAGCTGCAGGCGGATATCTTGGAGAGGCCAGCCCGCCGGGGCTTCAGCGCTCGCGGCAAAATGTACGACGCCCCGACGATGCGGCCAATCCTGCTGATGGCCGATCGACTCGCCCTCAAATGTCCAACCCTCGATCGCCGCACTTTGTCGATCCCGCCAATGCGCCAGCTCGGCAATGCGGACTTTGAGGCCATTGAGGCGTTGGGTGATAGTCAGAGACATGGCTTATCCTGTTGAAAATCGACGGCGAACGATCCGGAATCATGGCTTAGGGCGATGAAGATGGTGCGACAGAGACCGCGAAAGCTCGGTCCCGCTCCTCCAAGAGTTCCGAGCCCGTTAGATTAAGTAACTTTGATTTCCCGTCAAGCCCGAAGGAAATTCATTCGACGCCATTCTTGTCGATGTCCCAATCTCATTTCCATTTATCCCAGCTTCCTTTCCCAATGTTCGATAAGTCGCTTCCACCCGTTCAAAAAGGAGGCGAACGAATTCTGCTGGCTGCCAAAGCACCGAGAGGGATGATTGCCCGTACGTCTTGAACCGTTAAATTTGGCGACGACCGCGAAACGGGCATGCCGTGCGCGGGTCGTGGACATGGCGCTGAAGCCTGGGGCGTTGACCAGGAGATAGACTCAGTCATAAGCCGTACGGCGGTGTGTACCGGCAACAGAAATGGCTATGTCCGGGTGGCGCCCGTGGTTCCCGCGTCCGCGCCAACAGCTCTAACTCCGTCCCATATATCGCCTCGAACGTCTTGGTGCCCTTATGGACGGCGTGACCATACGGAAGCGGCGATTGGGCGGAATGGTGATTGAAACACAGCGGAATCGCTTGAGAATGGTGGGCCCGTTGCCCATCCCCTGTCCGTCACGTGGGTGGTGGATTTCAGCCGGGGGCAGCACCGCTCGCCGGTATCGGGAAGCACCACGGTGCAGCCGAGGGCGGCGACGCGGGAAAGGTGCTGGCGATCGGAGGAATTCACCCCTAGATCCTGAAGGTAAACAGCTCATCTCGTCAATCTGGACGAGAACACGCCAACATGCATAATGCATCACGTGGTGGGGATTATTTTAGGCTCAATTCGACTTAGGTGGGGGATGCCTTTGGTGACTTCTCCCTAAAGGTGCCGTCATTGCGCGTTCCATTGCAGTGAACCGCGCCGGCTTTGCCGGAGACCCCAACTCGTGAGAAGTAGGGTCTATGACAAGCAAGACGACGAACAAATTCTCTCCTGAAGTCCGCGCCCGCGCCGTTCGGATGGTGACGGAACATGAAGCCGAGCACTCATCGCGCTGGGCGGCGGTATCATCGATAGCGGCCAAGATCGGCTGCTCGGCGCATACCCTCCATGAATGGGTGAAGAAGGCCGAGGTCGACAGCGGCAAGCGTGCAGGTTTGCCGAGTGACGTGGCGGAGAAGATGAAGGCTCTGGAGCGGGAGAACCGCGAGCTTCGTCAGGCGAATGAGATTTTACGCAAAGCCTCGGCGTATTTTGCCCAGGCGGAGCTCGACCGCCCACTGAAGCGATGATTTCCTTCATCGACGAACACCGCTCGGTGCTCGGGGTCGAGCCGATCTGCAGACTGCTGCCGATTGCCCCGTCCACCTATTATGAGGTTATCGCCAAGCGCACGGACGTGGACCGCCTATCGGCCCGCGAACGGAATGATATTGCCATGAAAGTCGAGATACGCCGGGTGTTCAACGAGAACTTCCAGGTCTATGGCGTGCGGAAAGTCTGGCGACAGTTGCAGCGAGAAGGCTTCGATATCGCTCGCTGCACCGTCGCAAGGCTCATGAGAATGATGGGTCTTCAAGGCATCATTCGCGGCAAGCCAGTCAAAACCACCGTGTCGGACAGGTCTGCCCCATGTCCGCTCGACCGCGTCAATCGCCACTTCGAGGCTCCAGCACCGAACATGCTCTGGCTTTCCGATTTCACCTATGTCGCGACCTGGCAGGGCTTCGTTTACGTGGCCTTCGTCATTGATGCCTTCGCCCGCCGCATCGTCGGTTGGCGGGCAAGCCGGACTGCCCATGCAGGTTTCGTCCTCGACGCTCTGGACCAAGCACTTCATGATCGGCGGCCCATCCATCGCGGCGGGCTCATCCACCACTCCGACAGGGGCGTTCAAGGCAGATTCAACCGGTCGCCGCAACACCGCAAACTTGGAGGTGTTTATGGTGACGGGAAGACGAAAGTCGGAGCACTCAACGCGGCAAAAATTATCGTCGCCAGGTCGGCCACCTGTGTGGCAACGTGAGAACCTCTGCCGGTTCTGGCGAGAGGTGGCGGCGGGCTTGTCTAGCGAAGATGCCGCTGTGGAAGCCGGCGTTTCTGCGCCCGTTGGGAACCGCTGGTTTCGGAGTTCAGGTGGCATGCCTCCCACACATTTGTCGCCCTCAGCGGCACCAATCAAAAGCAGAAGCCTGACCTTCCGAGAGCGAGAGGACATAGCTTTGGAATGCGCTCGGGGTGCTGGCATCCGCGCAATCGCACACAAGCTGGGGCGATCGCCGAGCACAATCTCACGCGAGATCAGGCGCAACTCAGCGACCCGAAGCGGAGACTTCGACTATCGGGCCATTACCGCGCAGTGGCACGCTGATCGTTCAGCGCGACGGCCGAAAGCCGCAAAACTTGCAACCAACCTGGCACTTCGTGACTACGTCCAGGACCGGCTCGCGGGCCTTATTGCCACGCCGGGCGGCGTCGCCTTTGACGGACCTATCGTGGTATGGAAAGGACGACGGGCCGTTCATCGGCAAAGTCGACGTTGGTCCAAAGCCTGGAGCCCGGAACAGATCGCGCGGCGTCTGAGACTGGACTTTCCCGAGGACCCAACCATGCGTATCAGTCATGAAGCCATCTATCAGGCGCTTTACATCCAGGGCCGCGGCGCACTGAAACGAGAACTTTCGGCCTGCTTGCGCTCTGGACGGGCGCTGCGCTTACCCCGCGAACGTGCTCGTAACCGTGGCAAATCCTTCCTTGGTGATGCATTGATGATCAGCGATCGCCCCGCAGAGATTGGCGATAGGGCGGTCCCTGGCCATTGGGAGGGCGATCTCATTCTCGGTCTCAGCAGCTCCGCGATCGGAACGCTCGTAGAGCGCACGACGCGGTTTACAATGCTCCTACACCTGCCACGCATGGAACGTCATGGGATCGACAAATCCATCAAGAACGGTCCTGCTCTTGCTGGGCATGGCGCCGAAGCCGTCCGTGATGCTATCGCCGAAACCATCATGGAGCTACCGGCGCACCTACGCCAATCCCTGACTTGGGACCAGGGTGCCGAGATGGCTCAACACGCACAGCTTCGGATCGACACTGGCCTCGATATCTATTTCTGTGACCCTCAAAGCCCGTGGCAGCGCGGGAGCAACGAAAATACCAACGGCCTGCTGCGACAATACTTTCCAAAGGGCACGGATCTCAGCCAGCATAGCGCCGATGAGATCAACGCTGTAGCGCATGCTCTCAATAGCAGGCCCCGCAAAACGCTGGGCTGGCGCACACCTGCAGAGGCTCTCGACGGGTTGCTCAAATCAGATATGGTCAAGGGTGTTGCGGCGACCGATTGAATCTGCCCAATACGTGTCAATCAAGTATTCCGAGCGGCTGGCGGAGGCAGGCATCGAGCCGTCGGTCGGCAGCGTTGGCGATTCCTATGACAACGCTCTCGCCGAAACGATCAACGGCCTTTACAAGGCCGAGGTGATCCATCGCCGGGGACCATGGCGCAACTTCGAAGCGGTGGAGTTCGCCACGCTCGAATGGGTCGACTGGTTCAACCACCGCCGCCTTCTGGAGCCCATCGGAAACATGCGCCCAGTCGAGGCCGAGGAACGCTACTACGCCATGCTGGACGAACCAGCCATGGCCGCATAACTTAAACCAAACGGTCTCCGGCAAACCCGGCGCGGTTCAATGCGGCCGGCCCGCAGATCGTCTAGCACTTGGTTCGCATGAGCGAGGGGCGGCGGCGAAGGATCCGGTCGCTCTACAAGGCGAAGCGGACGACCTACCTGTTCGAGTACCATGGCCTTGAAGCTATTCTCCATTGGCAATATCGCCTTCGGAACGCTATCGCCCTCCCAAACGGCGGCGTCCGTCAAACGCAAGGATTGATGCGCGTCAAAGACCGCGCGCGCCGCCTCCGATAGCCTGCTTGGATAGGACCTTAAACCATGGCTTCATCCGAAGGACACGGACATGCGCGATGATGGCATCATCCATAAAAAGGAGACAACAGCCGCGACGCCGACCGCCGGGCTGGCCCCGGTCGAGCGGAACGCCACCGACCTGGTTCTCGAGCGCCGGGACGAGGATCGCTGGGAGGTGACGGTGGCAACGCCGCGAGGCTTGTCGTGGGTGAGAGATCTCTTTTGCTGCCCGTTGAGGCAGTCGTTCAACGGAGCCATGTGCCTCGACATCATGAGCGCCGACCGTCTCCTCAAGGAAGCCCACATCGAAGGTCTGACGACCGAGTTTATCGGCCTGTCTGGGAAGGACGTCTACTGACATGTATGCCACCGTCTGCGCCATCGGCCGAGGATCGTGACGCATGCTCCGGTTCATCGAAACCACCCGCATGTAGGTCGCTCCCGACGGGAGCCGTCACCCCGTTCTTGCCGCGGAGGGACCGACGTCTTCGATGGCCGGGCCGGACTGCTGCGGCCGGCGTTGCAGCCAACGCCGAGAACAGACTGACGGAGGCGCCGCGGTCGACCGTAACCGCCGTGGCGCTCGCACATTGACGCCTGAATGAGTCGCCGAGAGCACCTTTCGTACCGTCTGACAGCAAACGGACAGCTGGAGAATTCTATTGCTCGGTTCGTCGCCCGGTTGGGTGTAAGCAAAGGACCGCATGATTATGTTGAAACTGATGACCGCAGTCGCAATCGTCGCTTCAGTACCGGCACTGGCGTTGGCCAGCCCGAGTTGTACAAAAGAGCCGAAGTCCAAGTGGATGTCGGAGAACGCCATGAAGGCGAAGATCGATACGCTCGGCTACAAGGTCAAGACCTTCGAAGTCACGGGAAACTGCTATGAAATCTACGGCAAGGATAAGGAGGGCAAGCGAGCCGAGGTCTACTTCAATCCGGTATCCGGTGACATCGTGCAGAAGGGCGATTGAGCGATGACGGTGATCTCGTCGACGAAGGGGGGCGTATCGCCCTCCGACACCGCACAAAAGAGCGTCAAGGTCTGGGACCCGATCGTCCGTATTTTCCATTGGACCATTGTCACAGCTTGCACACTCAACCTTTTCATCCTGGAGGAAGGGAAATACTGGCATCGCATCACTGGTTACGTGGTGGCGGGAGCGATCATCGTTCGTCTCGTCTGGGGCCTTGTTGGCACGAAGCATGCGCGATTCACCGAGTTCTTTCCGACACCGCGCAAGGTCAAGGATCAAATCAGCGGGATCATTCAGCGCAAAGAGAAGCGATACCTCGGCCACAATCCGCTGGCATCGGTGATGATGCTCTTGCTTATCGCTCTTCTTGGGGCAACTGCCCTGACAGGCTGGATGACGACGTGGGACGCCTTCTGGGGCGAAAAATGGCTTGAACAATTGCACGGCACCATCGCCAACAGCATTATGGTTCTCGTCTTCGTCCACGCTGGCGCTGCTATCGTGGAAAGCTGGAGGCATCGAGAAAATCTCGTCTGGTCGATGGTTACGGGTCGAAAGAAGGCATGAGGATTCTGCTCATCGAGGACAGCGCCCGGCTTCGTGGGCTTCTTTCCGAGGCAATCCGGGATGAGGGTTGGAAGATCGACGCGTTCGAGACCGCACAGGAGGGACGCGTGGCCCTTCGAGAAGGGGAGTACGACCTGCTGCTGCTCGATCTCGGTCTCCCTGATGAAGATGGGATCGACGTTCTGAAGTCGCTCAGGGATGCGGGCACCCAGACGCCAGTGCTTGCCTTAACTGCAAGAGGTGCGATCGACGAACGGATCGCCGGACTTGATGCCGGCGCTGACGACTATCTGGCTAAGCCGTTCCACAACGGCGAACTCACTGCGCGGATACGCGCACTTATCCGCCGGTCGCCCGTCACATCCATGCCAGGATTGCTCGAATTGCTGATGCGCAATGGTGGAAAAGTTGTCGCCAAAGCCAGGATTGAGCATACATTCTCGGAATTTGGCGATGAGAGAAGCAGTAACGCTGTCGAACTGGCCGTATCCCGTCTCAGAAAGAGGCTAGAGAGGCACAATACCCACTTATCAATCGAGACGATCAGGGGCGTGAGCTATCTGATGCGTGAGGTGCGTGATTGAGCCAGTCGCGCGCGACGCTAGGGGCCATTCTCGCTCGCCGGATTGCGTTCTTCGCGCTCTTCGCCATGCTTCTGCAACTTGCCATCGTCTTCTCGGACTACTACTGGAATGTTGGTGAGCTATCTCGATTGTTCGTTGAGCAGGAAACAGAGCGGCTTGCGGCCGGGATCACAGTGGAAGAATCCAGCATTCGCTACCGTCTTCCAGATAGTGTGCAGCAACGTTACCATAAAGGAGACAGCGGTTATGTTGCCCGAATTCGTGCAGCAAACGGTGCGCTGGTGTTCCAATCGTGCGACGCCGCCTGTGAGGATCGCTTCCTCCCAACCGATGTGAACCCTCCGGACTTCTGGCTGCGATCTTTGGTACCTGGAAAGCCTCTGTCGCTGGTCGGCGGGCGGGCGTTCGTAATTGCTAATCAGCGCTTCCTCGTCGACATCGCGACAATCGGTGATCCCTCTGACATTATGTCTGACGTCCTCTGGAACGAGGTGATTGAACACCTGATTGTGCCGATGAGCATTCTCCTCGTGCTCGTACTTGGTGGAACCTTGTTGTCTGTCCGCCAAGCATTGCGGCCGGTCCGAGCTGCCGCAGATGCAGCCGACCGGATTGACCCTATGGATTCACGTTCGCATTTGGACTTCGACCAAATGCCGCGGGAAGTTGCGCATCTTGCAGCCGCAGTCAACCGCGCCTTCGAGCGCGTTGGCGAGTTGATGATGTCGCAGAAGGTCCTGACATCCGGGATCGCCCACGAAATCCGAACACCGCTTGCGGCGCTGAAGTTGGAACTCGGTCATATCGATGATCCCCGTGCCAGGAGGGCAGAAGCCGACCTTGATGACCTGGTGAACTTCGTTGCTCAGCTTACCGCCCTTGCTCGGCTCGACAGCGTTGATCACGGCATGTTCGAGGAGGTCGACCTCGTGGAGCTAACATCATCCGTCGTGGCGCAACTAGCCCCCTGGGTTTACGAAAACAAACATTCGCTGGAGTTCTTCAGTCAGGTCGAAAGCACCATATTCAGGGGTGCGCCTTCTCTTCTAAGAGACGCGGTTCGCAATTTGATCGAGAACGCCGTCAGGCACACCCCTGATCACACCGTGGTGATAGTTTGTGTGGGCAACGGCACCATCGCAGTCGAGGATCGCTCCCCCAAACTCTCGCCGCTTCATAAAAGCGCGTCCAGCCCCCCTGACAGCCTTGGGATCGGGCTGAAGATTGTCGGACGCATAGTAGAAATACATCAAGCGTCGTTCTCGACATCACGATCGAATTCTGGACATATCGTCGAATTGGACTTCCGATAAAGCGGTGCGCTTTGCACGATTTGCACTCAATACCGCGCGTTTCTGCCAGATTATGGGGTGATCTATGGCATTAACTCGTCGATCTTGCTCTGCTTGTGGCTATTGGCGGTAAGCGTCGCGGTCAGGTAGGCCAGCAGATCGACGGCGAGCTTGCAGATCTTGATAAGCGAGGCGATGATCGCCCAGTTCTCAGCCCCTGCGCCATGCCCGACAAAAAGAGCGTCCTTCCGTTTGAGAGCCGTCCCCCGTTCATTCCGCCCAAGTCGGCGATGAAGTGGAAGTTCATTACCCTTGGCATCCGTATTTCGGTCAGAAGGTCTGTGTTCGTCGCGTCGAGCGGTGGGCGACAGGTGAGTTTTTCGGGTCTTAGGTCCGACCGGTGTCGTAATCGCGATGGCCGGATGGATGATTAATCCTATGACCTGTGCCGGCAAGACGATGGGGCCGGCCCGTCGACACTCCCGCTTCGGTTCACGCGTGTGCGAGCAATCGGTTCCAGGTCATCGTTTTGATCGGCAAAGAAGTCGGCGCCAATCTCATCGCAATTGCCGCCGATTGGGACGTGTTCGGCTCGGTCGTAGACCATGCCGTTTAGCGCGCGCCCTGCTCCATTTTTCGTTCTGCGGACGACCGCTCGAGTCGCGCCAGGACGTCAGTTGGTGTCGGACGCTCTCCTTCCTGATACGCTCGTGACGGCGATGCCGTAAAAGACATGCGGCGACACTTCGAGCACGGGGAGCTCCTGGGGCTTCATGGAGCCGATCTCCCACCAGTCCATGTGCTTCTGCAGAAGCGACCAGGCCCGCATCCTTTCGCTTTGCCACACTCCGCTGTCCGGGAACTCTTCGAACCGGCCTTCGATGATGACGCTCGTCCACCCGTCGCCCGCCGGACGCTGTTCGACATGAAGGCAGACCTTGTCGTTCGCCCGCATCCAATCGAGCTTCCTGCCCGGCATCGTGAAACTGTAGGCGACACCGCCCGAAAAGGCGAAGTAGATCGCCGCGACATAGGGCTGGCCGTCCTTGCAGCACGCGAGATGACCAAAGCGCGCATTTTCAAGGATGCCGTAGCATTCGACCGGATTGATCTCCCTGAGCTTCATCGTCATGGCCATGCTCTCCCCTTATGTTTAAGGCAAGATGATAGGAGTTTCGTCGGAAGCCGCCTTGATCAAGCGCAATGCAAACGTCCTCTCGAGCCTTAACCTCAGGAGGCCCGCATGAAGCCGCAGCTCCTCCATCTTCCATTGTCGACCTGCCCCGACGCCAGCTCGTTCACCATCGTCGACAACGCGATCGATCTCGCCCGTCAGCACGGCGCGGATCTCTTAGCGAGCATCCCGCAGGTACGGGTCCCGCCGATCCATCAGCCGTTCCCGACGACAATCGACGTCGACAGTTGGAGGGCGCAGGCGGAGACCTACAGCCGGGACAGCGGATCGTCGATCCAAAGCTATATAGCCGATGCGGTTTCCAAAACCGGGATCGAGGTCAGGATACGCGGCTTCGAGACCAGGGAGCCGTACGTCTATAATTCTTTCGCCGAGATATCGATGGTTCATGACCTGTCGATCGTGGAGGCCTGCGAGCTGACCCGCCAACTTTCCGAGACACTTCTTTTCGGAAGCGGCCGCCCGCTCCTGTTGTTTCCAACATCCAGCGTCTGCGCTCGCGTGGACACGGTTGCCATCGCCTGGGACGGCAGCGCGGCCGCGGCACGTGCTATCTCCTGTGCTCATCTCTTCATGGAGCGCGCGATGAAATTGCAGGTCATCTCGATTACTGACGACAAGCAGATCGACGAGGCGAACCGCTCGCTTTTGATCGCCTCGCTGAGGCACTCGGGGTTCGAGGTCGAGGATGTGCCGGTTCAAGCTGGGGGAGAGCGACTGTCTTATTTGTCAAGCGTTTTGCCATGGTCGTCCGTCCCTGATGATGGCATTGAGGATGGTGAGCAGCTTGCGCATAGTTGCGACGGTTGCGACGATCTTGGGCTTGCCGGCCGCGACCAGACGGTCGCGGAAGGCCTTGAGGTCGGGGTTGTACCGACTGGCGACGAGGGCGGCCATGAACAGCACAGCCCGCACCTTGCCGCGGCCGCCGC